>SVGO01000026.1 GCA_015056305.1 Clostridiales bacterium
ACGGGTGAACACGCCGCCCATGGTCTCAATGCCCAGGGACAGCGGAGTGACGTCCAGCAGCAGCACGTCCTTGACCTCGCCGCCCAGAACGCCGCCCTGGATCGCGGCGCCGACAGCGACGCACTCGTCCGGGTTGATGTTGCGGTACGGCTCCTTGCCGGTCACCTTGCGCACAGCCTCCTGCACAGCCGGGATACGGGTGGAACCGCCGACCAGGATCACGCGGTCAACCTCGCTGGCGGTCATGCCGGCGTCGCGCAGCGCGTTCTGCATCGGCGCGATGGTGCGGTCGACCAGATCGCGGGTCAGCTCGTCGAACTTCGCGCGGGTCATGGTGATGTCCAGATGCTTCGGGCCGGTGGCGTCCGCGGTGATGAACGGCAGGTTGATGTTGGTGCTCATCACGCCGGAGAGCTCGATCTTCGCCTTCTCGGCGGCTTCCTTCAGGCGCTGCATGGCCATGCGGTCAGCCTTCAGGTCGATTCCGTTCTCCTTCTTGAACTCAGCAGCCAGGTAGTTAATGATGCGGTCGTCGAAGTCATCGCCGCCCAGCTTGGTGTCGCCGTTGGTCGCCAGAACCTCGAACACGCCGTCGCCGATCTCCAGCAGGGAGACGTCGAAGGTGCCGCCGCCCAGGTCGTACACCAGGATCTTGTGGGAGTCTTCCTTATCCAGGCCGTACGCCAGAGAAGCGGCGGTCGGCTCGTTGATGATGCGCAGCACGTCCAGACCCGCGATGCGGCCGGCGTCCTTGGTCGCCTGGCGCTGGCTGTCGGAGAAGTAGGCCGGAACGGTGATGACCGCCTGGGTGACGGTCTCGCCCAGATACGCCTCGGCGTCGGTCTTGAGCTTCTGCAGGATCATCGCAGAGATGTCCTGCGGGGTGAGGCTCTTGCCGTCAATGCTCACGCGCTTGTCGGTGCCCATGTCGCGCTTGATGGAGATGATGGTACGGTCCGGATTGGTGACCGCCTGGCGCTTAGCCACCTGGCCAACCAGACGCTCGCCGCTCTTGGTGAACGCCACGACGGACGGCGTGGTGCGCGCGCCTTCGGCGTTGGGGATGACAACCGGCTCGCCGCCCTCCATGACGGCGACGCAGCTGTTGGTAGTACCAAGGTCAATACCGATAATCTTAGACATAATTTATTTTCCTCCTGTTCATTCACGTCTGTGAGTTTAGAGTTGCTTACAAATCCAGAATCTATCTTCCTCGAGCACCGAATCCCAAATCTTGGTATTCAGCGTCGGAAGCGGGTGTGGGCACTGCCCACTTAGCCGGCGACTACCTTCACCATCGCATGACGGATCACGCGATTGCCGAGCTTATAGCCCTTCTGCAGAACCATGCACACCGTGCCCGGCTCGCCCTCGTCCTCGCTGCCCTGCATCACGGCATTGTGCAGCTCGGCATCAAACGGCTGGCCCAGCGGATCGATCTCCTCGACGCCCATCTTTGCGAAGGTCTCCTTCGTCTGGCGCAGAACCATCTCCACGCCGGCCTTCAGGCCGCCCTCGTTTTCACCCGCAGCAGCGAGCGCGCGCTCGAGATTGTCGATAACCGGCAGCAGCTTCTCGATCGCATCCCTGCGGCCATCGTCGAAGGCCTCCTGACGGACGCCCTCCGTGCGGCGGCGATAGTTGGCGAATTCCGCCTGCTTGCGCTGCGCCAGATCGAGATACTCGTCGCACTGCGCCTTGGTCTTTTCAAGCTCCTCCTGCAGCGCAGCCACGTCGACAACCTGCTCGGTGGTCTCCGCTTCCTGCTCCTGCGTCACCTTGTTCTCTTCGCTCATGTTCTTCGCCCTTTCCGCCTTGTCTTTCAGGCTTTCCGCAGCTTTGCGGATCTTCTCGCGCAGCGTGGCGTTTTCGCCGCCTGCGCGCTGCTTGTCATGTTTCTTATTCATCTCTTGATTGCCGTTCAATCAGCGTGTTCAGCGATCTGCCGACCTGCGTGATCACCGAAAGCGCCTTGCCATACTGCATGCGCGTCGGGCCGATCAGGCCGAGCGTATTCACCCTGCCGTCGCTCAGGCGGTAGCTGGCCGTGACGATGGAGCAGTCCTTGGTCTCCTCCATGCCTGTCTCCGGTCCGATGCGGACGGAGATCTCCATCTCACCGTTGTGCGAGAGCAGCGAAACCACCTTCTCGCGCGTTTCCAGAACGGAGAGAAGCGCCTTTGCCTTGTCTACATCCGAATACTCCGGGAAGTTCAGCAGGTTCGAGCGGCCGCCGACAGCCAGCGCTAAGACGTCGCTCTGGCTTTCCGCAGGCTGCTGCTCGGCCATCGCGCGGACAATCTGATGAATGCCCGTCTCGCATCCGCCGGAAAGCCGCATCAGCGCGCCCGGCAGCTCGCTGAGCCTCATGCCCTCCAGCTGCGCACTCAGGATCCTGGAAACCGTGTAGAGCTCATCCGGCGCAACGCGCGCACCGAGCTCCAGCAGGCTCTGCTTGACCGTGCCGCTTCTGGTCACCAGGATCAGAAGCACCCTGCGATCCGACACCGGAACCAGCTGCAGATGCGAGAGCATCTGCTCGTTTCGCGGCGTGGTCGTCATCACGGCGGCCGTGTAGTGCGTCATGCTCGAAAGCGCCTTCGCGATGCGCATGGACAACTCGTCCACCTGATGCATCCGCCTGTCGAAGCAGCGATTGATGAACTCGGTCTCCTCCACGCTCAGCGGCATCGGACGCAGCATCTGGTCGACATACAGGCGATACGCCTTGTTCGACGGGACGCGGCCGGCCGACGTATGCGGAGAATCGAGATAGCCAAGCTCTTCCAGATCGCTCATCTCATTGCGGATCGTCGCCGAGGAGAGCTTCTGTTCGTACTTGCGTGAAATCGTTCGGGAACCGACAGGCAGCGCGGTCAGGATGTAGTCATCGATGATCGCCTGCAATATTCTGTACTTGCGATCGATGATATCCACCGTCGTTCCTCCTTTCGGTTTGCTGTGAATCCACCGGCGCCTTCGCCGGTTGTTAGCACTCGACGTGTTTGAGTGCTAATCAGCATGACAAAGATACCACGCCTGCTTCTTTTTGTCAACTGCCTTTTCGTATCTTTTTTGACTTTTCCTGTCCTTTAAACAAACGCTGAAGCGTCCAGAATGACACTTCAGCGTTCGTATGTCGGTTTCAATCATGCGTTTGAGGTTTTGAATCCATTTCCTCCATCAGGCTCACCAGCACGCCGTTCATAACCTGCATGCCGCGCTGCGTCAGGAAGATTCTTTCCTTATTAGAACCCATCAGTTTTTTGTCCGTCATCTCTTCGATGGTTTTCGGCCAAACCGCTTCGATCTCCCTGCCGAAATCGCGCGCAAAGCGCGCCGTCTCCACGCCGCGCGTCTGCCGCAGGCCCATCATCATCCGCTCGAACATGCGCTCATCCGCCGCGCCTTCTCCCTCGCTCTGCCGCGCGGTCTCACCGCCTTCGGCCATCCTGAGATAGTCTTCCCAGCTTGACGGATTATAAAACCGCCGTCCGTCCATATCGCTGTGCGCGTTCAGTCCTACACCCAGATACGGCAGGCATTCCCAGTAAACGATATTGTGGCGGCACTGCCTGCCCGGCCTGGCGTAATTGGACACCTCGTACTGCGCATACCCCGCTTCGCGGGTCATTTCGCCTGTCAGCGCGTCCATCGCCTCCATCGCGTCCTCATCCGGCAGCGGCGCGCAGGTTCCTGCACTCACGCTGTCATACAGCGGCGTACCCTCCTCCAGAATCAGGCTGTAGCAGCTCAGGTGATCCGGGCTAAGGGCAATCGCTTTTTGAAGCGTCTCCTTCCATTGCATGGGCGTCTGTCCCGGCAGGCCATACATCAGATCGAGGTTGAGGTTGTCAAAGCCCGCTTCGCGCGCCATCTGTACGGCGGTCTCCGCTTCCTTCGCCGTATGGATACGTCCGATCGCCGCAAGCAGGGCATCGTCCATGCTCTGCACACCCAGCGACAGGCGGTTCACGCCCGCCTCGCGGTATGCGCGAAGATTCTCCACATCGAGCGTGCCAGGGTTGCCCTCCATGGTGATCTCGGCGTCAGGCAGCAGAACAAAGCAATCGCGGACGGTATCCATGATCTGCCTGACATGCGCGCCCGAGAGCAGCGTCGGCGTGCCGCCGCCAAAGAAAATCGTCGCCACGCTTCTTCGTCCAAAGAAAGCCGCCTGCGCGCGGATCTCGCGGCAGACGGCCTGAACATATCGATCCCGCTGCCCCATGCGTCCGGAAAAGGACGCAAAGTCGCAGTAGGCGCACTTTTTGACGCAGAGCGGAATGTGGATATAGAGAGAAATCGTTTCCATATATTCCTTACGGGGATACGCAAGGGCTCTGCCCTTGAACCCGCCGAGGGAATTCTTCCCTCGGACTCCCTTCTTCGCTTCGCGGTGTTCTATTGAAAGGTATACATACCTTCCCCCATGGGGAAGGTGGCAGCCCAAAGGGCTGACGGATGAGGTCTCCGCCCGCAGGCGGTTTTTACTCGTCCATCTTCAAAACGGCCATGAACGCCTCGCTCGGCACCTGCACGCTGCCCAACTGGCGCATGCGCTTCTTGCCTTCCTTCTGCTTTTCCAGCAGCTTGCGCTTACGCGTGATGTCGCCGCCGTAGCACTTGGCCAGAACGTCCTTGCGCATCGCCTTGACCGTCTCTCGCGCGATGACCTTGCCGCCGATCGCCGCCTGAATCGGAATCTCAAACATCTGGCGCGGAATGACATCCTTGAGCTTTTCGGCGATGCTGCGGCCGCGCGTATACGCGCGATCCTTATGCACGATCATCGACAGTGCGTCGCAGATATCGCCGTTGAGCAGCATATCCAGCTTCACAAGCTCACTCTCCTGATAGCCAAAGAACTCGTAGTCATAGCTGGCGTAGCCGCGGGAACGGCTCTTGATCTGATCGAAGAAGTCGAAGATGATCTCGGAGAGCGGCATCTCATAATGCAGGCACACGCGGCTGCCCTCGTACACCATGTCCTTGAATACGCCGCGCTTGTTCTGGCAGGTCTCCATCAGCGCTCCGACATACTCCTGCGGCGTGTGGATGCTCGCCTTGACGAACGGCTCTTCCATGTGCTCGATCTCGCCGATGGGCGGCAGGTTGGACGGGTTGTCCACGTCCAGCACGGTGCCATCGCTCTTGTACACCTTATAGATGACGCTCGGCGCGGTCGTGATCAGATCCAGATCAAACTCGCGCTCCAGGCGCATGGTAATGATCTCCATATGGAGCAGACCCAGGAAGCCGCAGCGGAAACCGTAGCCCAGCGCCTGACTGGTCTCCGGCTCGAAGGTGAGCGACGCGTCGTTCAGGCGCAGCTTTTCCAGCGCATCCTTGAGGTTTTCATAGTCCGCGCCGTCCACTGGATAGATGCCGCAGAACACCATCGGCGTCACCTGACGATAACCCGGCAGCATCTCGGCCGCGGGATTCGCGTCGTCGGTGATCGTATCGCCCACGCGCGTATCGTGAATATCCTTGATAGACGCGGCGATATAGCCGACGTCGCCCGCGCGCAGCTCCTCGCAGGGCGCGTAGCCCGGGCTGCGGGTGCCGACCTCGACGACGTCAAAGCACGCGCCGGTGTTCATCATGCGGATGCGCATGCCCGCGCGCACCTTGCCGGACACGATACGCACATAGCAGATCGCGCCGCGATAGTTGTCATAGAAGGAGTCGAAGATCAGCGCCTGCAGCGGCTCATCCTCATCGCCCTCCGGCGGCGGCATCATCGTGACCACGCTCTCGAGCACGTCGTCGATGCCAAGGCCCACCTTCGCGCTGATCAGCGGTGCGGCGCTCGCGTCGATGCCGATGATATCCTCGATCTCCGCGCGCACCTCGTCCGGTCGCGCACTGGGCAGATCGATCTTGTTGATCACCGGGATGATCTCCAGATCGTGTTCCAGCGCCATGTAGACGTTGGCCAGCGTCTGCGCCTCCACGCCCTGCGTGCTGTCGACAACCAGCAGCGCGCCCTCGCACGCCGCCAGCGCGCGGGAGACCTCGTAAGTGAAGTCGACGTGGCCGGGGGTGTCGATCAGGTTGAGCGTATAGGTCTCACCGTCATTCGCCTTGTAGTCCATGTGCACGGCCTTGCTCTTGATGGTGATGCCGCGCTCACGCTCCAGCTCCATGGAATCCAGAATCTGCTCGACCATCTCGCGCTTCTCATACACGCCGGTCTTCTCCAGCAGGCGATCCGCCAGCGTGGATTTGCCATGGTCAATATGCGCAATGATGCAGAAATTGCGGATTTTATTCATGCGTTCGTTAGCCAAGGTGGGTTCCTCCGTTGCTTGCATATAAGATTTACAGGGTATACGTCCATGCGCCGCACAGCATCAGCGCAAAGCCGGCGCTCAGCAGCAGGCACACCCAGATCGAGTGATATTTCAGGCGGATGCCGCCCAGATTGTGTATGGTAATCAGCTCGTCGCCCAGAAATGCGAGCGTCGCGCCCAGCGCGCTCGCAACGCCGCTCAGCGGCAGCGGCCACGGCCGAAACAGGCACGAGGCGCACAGCGCGCAGCCAGCGGCAGCCGTCAGCGCGGTCGCCGTGCCGGTCAGACCCGCAAGCACGCGCAGAAACAGCGGCTGGCGGGTATTAAGCAGCACCAGCGCCAGATACAGCATTCCATGGATCACCAACATGATGATCATTGCGCTCTGCAGCACGACATTGCTGGGCACGCCCTGGCTGATGTAACTGAAAAAATAATGAATGAGCATCAGCGCGATCGCGCCCGATCGCAGCATCGTCGACGCCAGATACTGCTGCCTGACGCCCCGGCTGATGGGCGCATAGCCGCTTTCCATCGCCGTCGAAAGCCAGAGCATGCACAGCGACGCCGCCATCACGCCCATGCCATCATGGCCTGTCGCCACAACGCCGAGCACGGCGAGCATCATCATAAACAGCGACGCAGAAAACCGAATGCTTCTGCCGCGCTCATCCAGCCGCGCCAGGAGCATCATCTGCTCCTTCAAAAACGCGGCGAGCTTCGCCAGGCCGTCGTCAATCTGTTCGCTGCCCTCGCGCAGCGTGAGGTCCATCCGCTCCTCGTTGCTGACCTTGGAGAAGAGGCTTGCGATGTTGCGCCCCAGCGTACCAAAATACAGCTGCATACGCCAGCCGATCGAGGAATTGGCGAGCAGAATCATCCTCGGCTTCATCACCTTGGGGATGATCTGGCACCATCGATCGACCAAATTGTCAAAATACTCGTCGATCAATCCCGTCAGCTCCTACTCAATAAAGTTTTGTCTTTTCCAATCAAGGGTTACCTGCTATAATATAGATAGGTTTAAATATCCTGTATAAGGAAGTGTTCAGATGATGAATCAGCTTGAAAAGATCGCGGAAAAGCTCCGCGAGCGCGGCTTTGACGCCGCCGTATTCGCCACCAAGGAAGACGCCAGCGCGTACATCCTCTCCGACATGCCTGCCGGCGCACAGGTCGCCATCGGCGGCAGCATGACCGTCAAGGAGATGGATCTGCAGACGAAGCTGCGCGAGAACGGCCACGAGGTCCTCTGGCACTGGGAGGCAGCGCCCGCCGAGCGCCCGGCGCTGCTGCACAAGGCCATGAACGCGCCGGTCTATCTCGCTTCCGCCAATGCCATCACGACCGACGGCCTGATGGTACAGATCGACGGCACCGGCAACCGCGTCGCCGCGCTTTGCTACGGCCCGAGCACGGTTTACGTGATCATCGGCCGCAATAAGATCGTCGAAGGCGGCTATCAGCAGGCTGTCAAGCGCATCAAGAGCGTCGCCTGCCCGAGCAATGCCCGCCGCCTGAACCTCGATACCCCCTGCGCTAAGGACGGAAACTGCAATGTCTCCGCCTGCAAAGCCTCCATGTGCAAGATGTTTGTCGCTTTTGAACTCGCGCCAAACGGCAAGCGCACGCAGGTCGTGCTCGTCAACGAAGATCTCGGTTATTAACCCCTCAGTCGCTTCGCGCCAGCTCCCCTTTCAGGGGAGCCTTTTTATTAAGCTTCTTAAAACCGGCGCGAAGCGAAGTCGGGTCAAGGGATGAAATCCCTTGTCAGGGGCTTGGGGATGAAATCCCCCAACGTAACCTCCTGCTTATCGCTTGCTGCCCTTTACGCCTGCGGCGACCTTCTGCAGGATCGTGGAATCGAACGCATAGACGTTGGTGTTCTTGTCGGCGTGGGCGCGCAGCGCGTCCTCGACCATGATCTCCACCAGCTTGGCAAAGCTCACGCCGCATTCCTTCCACAGATAGAACGCCAGAGAACCCGGAATCGTGTTGGGCTCGTTGACATAGAGCACATCGTTTTCATCGAGGATGAAGTCGATGCGCACCGTGCCGCGGCAGTCCAGAAGCTTGAAGATTTCCTTGGTCATCTTCTGGATGCGTCCGGTCAGATCGTCGCCGATCGGCGCCGGCACCACGCGGGACAGGCTCTTCATGCCGCGGCTGCTCTCGCCCTTCGCGCCCGCATTGCGCAGATACTTCTCAAAGAAATTGAGGAACTTGTCGCCCGTGGACGGCACCGGCATCTCGCACACAGAGGTACGAACCTCCTCGCCGTAGCCCAGCGCCGCGCAGTTGATCTCCACCGGATGATTGATGCCAACCTCGACGAGGATGCGGCGGTCGTAGGAAGCCGCCAGATCGATCGCCTTTTCCAGTTCTTCACGATTGCTCGCCTTGGAAACGCCGATCGAAGAGCCCAGCGCCGCCGGCTTGACAAACGCCGGATACTTGATCTTGCGCTCGATATTCTCGATGATGCTCTCGCGCTCGAGCTTCAGCTGATCACGGGTAAACCACACGAAATCCAGCACCGGGAAGCCCGCGCCCTTGAGCAGCTGCTTCATCGCGATCTTATCCATGCCCACGCTGGAACCGAGCACGCCGGAGGATGCATACGGGATATTCGCCATCTCGAGCATGCCCTGCACCGTGCCGTCTTCGCCATGCAGGCCGTGGAGCACCGGAATTGCCACGTCGATGTGCGCGATCGGCGCGGGCACCTTGGCAAACAGACCCGCGCGCTGCGGCGGCCAGGCCCACAGATCGCCTGCATTGGCGCTCACGTCGAGGTTCACGCGGGTGATGCCCTTGCCCATGGGATTGAACTCGCGGAAGGTCTCGATCTTGTCAAGCGCCTCGCCTGTGTACCACAGGCCCTCGCGGGAGATATAGACCGGGATCACGTTAAAACCCGCCTGCTTCGCCGCTTCGATGAGCTGCAGGGCGGAGATGATGGACACATCGTGCTCGCAGCTGCGGGAACCAAAGATCACCGCAATGTTCATTTTGCTCATATTCTGATCGCTCCTCACTCGCTGTAATTATCCGGCAGATCGTTTTCGTAGAGCACCACGTCTCCTGCCTGCATCATCGCATGCAGCACCTTTGTGCTCTCCTCAAGACTGCTCACCACATGTATCTTTTCCTGCGGGAAGCCCTGCGCAAGCAGGCCGTCGACGATGGGCTGCGTGTGGCGCTTGCCCACGAGGATCGCCACGTCAACGCTTTCGGCCATCTGCTCGCCGAATTCCCGGTTGAACTGCGCTTCCTCGCCGCCCAGTTCCACCATGCCGGGCGTGATGATGATGCGCCTGCCCGGAAAGTTTTTAAGCACCCGCAGCGCGGCCTTCGCGCCGACGGGATTGGCGTTGAATGCATCGTCGATAATCGACACGCCGCCGCTGCCATTGAGCAGTTCCAGCCTGTGCTCAACCGGCTGGCAACGCGCAACGCCCATGGCGATCTCCGCGGGCGTCATGCCCAGGGTTCTGGCCGCCGTGCAGCACAGCAGCAGGTTGGCAATCGAATGCTCGCCCAGCAGGCGCGTCTCGCAGCGCGCGCTCTCCCCGGTTTCGACATCCGTGAGCGTGAAGCGCGTGCCGAATGGGCCCCACTCCATGTCGCTGGCCGTCATCAGATCGCCGGGCATGTATTTCTTTTCAAGCGGACACCTGTGATAGAGCTCTTCACAGATTGCCCCGTCGCGTGCCAGAATCGCCGTGCCATTTTGCGGCAAACCGTCGATCAGCTCGTACTTTGTGTTCTTGATGCGCTCGATCGTGCCGAACGTATCCAGATGCTGCGGGCCGACGGACGTCAGCAGGCCCATGGTCGGATGCACCAGATCGACCAGTTCCTTGATGTCGCCCACATGGCGCGCGCCCATCTCAGCGATGAATACCTGATGGCTGGGCATCAGCTGCTCGCGGATGACCCTCGTCACGCCCATCGTCGTATTGAAGCTCGACGGCGTCGCCAGCACATTATATTTCACCGACAGGATGTCGCGCAGCAGGAACTTCGTGCTCGTCTTGCCGTAGCTTCCGGTGATGCCGATTTTGATCAGGCTCGGATTGCTTTCCAGTCGCTTCTTTGCGTCGTCGACAAACTGCTGATTGATGTGCTTTTCAATCGGCTGCGCGCACACGGCGCCAAGGGCAAGCAGCGCCGCCTCAAAGGCGGGCAGGAGCGCCCACAGCATCATCGGCAGCGCAAAGCGCACAACCAGCGCGACAGCAAATGCCGTCAGCGCATGCATGGCGATCAGGCGCTTGACGCGCTCGGTGATCACAAACGGCTTTTTGAGCTTTTCCTTCTTCGCCTGCATAAACAGCAGCGCCGCCATCACACCGATGAGCGCGATGCGCACGATCCCAGGCAGGCCGATGACAAGCGAAAGCACGCCGACGGCCGCCATCGCCAGACCGGGCAGCAGCGCCTTTTTCGCATTACGCTTAAGGCTGCGATAGAATCCCGGCAGCTGATAGCTCTCCAGCTGGAAATAATGCAGCAGCCGCCAGCCACTCAGCGGCAGCAGCGCGGCAAGCGCCAGCGATTCAACAATGCCCCAAATGATATTCATGCGTTATCTCCCTTCCAGCAGGAAGCTGCCCGTAATCCGCAGGAACTTGGCATTCTGCTCCAGATAGGCAAAATGACCGCAGCCCTCCTCGACGACGAGGCCCGCATCCGGAATCTTCTCCTCCATCAGCTGCCCCATCCAAAGCGGGGTTTCCGTATCCTGCGCGCCCCAGTAGAGCAGCGTAGAGGCCTGTATTTTGTCAAGCCGGTCCGTCAGGTCCAGCCCAATCACCTTATTGAATGTTTTGCGCATGTCCGGCGTGAGCACGCGGTAGTCCGGCGAGCCGAACTTCTGCACCAGCGCCTCCCTGCCCTTCTCGGGCAGATCACCGAAAATGTGTGCCTTATCCAGCGCGTTCATCGCGCCGCGAAGGCCCTTGTAAAGCGTGTGTTTGGCCGTCGCCTTGCCGGTGGCCGGCTTTGGAATGCCCGCCGCGCCGGTGAAGATCATCCTGCCCACAAGCTCAGGATATGTGCTCGCCAGCAGGATTGCCACGCGGCAGCCGAAGGAATGCGCCACGATATCGCACGGCGCCAGATCAAGCCTGCGAATGACCTCTGCGGTCATCTCCATGTATTCCTCAACGCCCCACGGCTTGGGCGGCGGGAGGGCCTTGCCCTGCTTGCCGTGGCCGGGGAAATCGATCGCTGCCACGCGCATGTGCTTTTCCAAATAAGCAAAGACGGTGCTCATCATCTGCGCACTGCAGCCCCAGCCGTGCAACAGCAGCGCCGCGCGCTGTCCCTCGCCGCCGAACGTCACATCTACCTGTGCGCCGCAAATCTCAAGCCGCATGACATAACCCCATTCTTTCCCATAATTCTGGATTCTCCTATTATACTCCATTTTTTGTCAAAATAAAAGAGGGCAACGGCGATTGATGGCCATTGTCCTTCTATTCTATGCGCAAATTCCGGTCAGGCAGACGCTCAGGCATCTTCTCCCTCATTCTGCTCGTATCCGAATTCCTTATACATGATCAGCGCGTCCTCTTTGTTGTCCTCGTAGTAGCGCTTGCGATAGCCCACATCCAGAAAGCCGCAGGCATGATACAGATTCTGCGCGGCGATATTCGATCGGCGAACCTCCAGCGTCATCATGGACATGGAATTCTCCTGCGCCAGTTTTTCCAGCGCCTCAAAAATCATCCTGCCATAGCCCATGCGCCTGCACTCGGGATGCACGGCCACATTGCACACATGCGCCTCGTCCAGCACAAACCACATGCCCGCATACGCCAGCACGCGGCCTTCGCCATTGTCGAGCACCAGCCAGCGCGCCACGACGTTTTCCTTCACGTCGTGCAGGATGGATTCCTCGCTCCACGGCATCGCAAAGCAGCGCTTCTCGATCTCATGAATCTGGGGAACGTCTTCCTCGCGGATCTTTCTGATGAACGGTTCAGCCATGGGCATCCTCCTTCTGGGCGGCCAGCTTCGCGGCGCGCTCGCGCTCCGCCTGCGGCGCACGCAGATACAGCGGCAGCAGCGTCATGCAGTCCCTGAGATTACCCTCGTCTTTGGCATATTCATACGCCATCGCACAGGCGCTTGCCGCACGAAGGCCCGCATGCTGCGCGGGCGCAAAGTGTGCCCTCTCCCCCAGTCGATCGCGGATCGCCGCCTCAAACGCCGCCGCACCGTCGCCAAGGAACAGCGCGTCTTTGCCCGTCGCCTCGACACGATCAAGGAACAGCGTCAGCTTTTCAGCCTCGTCCTCCATCAGGCGCTTGGGCGGCATGCCGGATTCAAACATCGCGCCGTAGACCTGCTGCGCGCGCGCATCCAGAATCGGACAGACCACGCCGTCAAAGCTGGTCGCATTCGCCGCGAGCGCCTCCAGCGCGTCCACGCCGATGCAGGGCTTGCCCGCTGCATGCGCGAGCGCCTTCACGCTCGACACGCCGATGCGCACGCCCGTAAACGAACCGGGACCGACCACCGCGCCGAACAGATCGATATCGCCAACCTGCATCTCGCACATGCCCAGCGCCTGATCGACCATCGGCATCACGCGCTGGGAGTGCGTCTTGCCGCTGGTGAGCTGCAGTTCGCAGACGATCTGACCATCCTTCATCACAGCCACGCCGCACGCCGGGCCGGACGTATCAATCATCAGGATATTCATGGCAATCCTCCATCATGCTCAGGATCTCATCGATCCTTTCCTGGTCAAACGCGCCCGCAGGCAGCAGGCTGATCTCTCTGTCCATGCCGTCGTTGGCATAGCGGATATCGATCGCCAGATGATCAGGCGGCATCGCCTCCGCCGCCATCTGCGGCCATTCGATCAGCGATGCGCCGTCGCGCGCGGGAATGAACTCCTCCAGCCCCATCTCGTAAAGCGCATCCTCGCCCTCCAGACGATACAGATCAAAGTGATACAGCTTCATCGCGCTGCCCTCATGGATATTGAGGATCGTGAACGTCGGGCTGGGCACCGGGCCTTCCACGCCCATGCCGCGGGCCGCTGCGCGCGTGAGCACGCTCTTGCCGGCGCCCATCTCACCCTCCAGCAGCACCACGTCGCCCGCACGCAGACAAGCGCCCAGGCAAAAGCCAAGGCGCTGCGTCTGTTTTTCGGAATTGCTCAGCAAAGAATACAAGTGATTCACCCGTTTGTTTTCAAGTAAAGCGCCGGTTACCTTCCCGCCTTCTGATGCAGCAGCGGAGACACGCGCTTGTAGAGCAGATACGTAACAAGACTGAGCACCGCAGCCTTGAGGATATTGAACGGCGCGGTGATCGCCAGCACCAGCTCAACCGTCGTATCGATAAAGCCGAACACCTTCTGGCCCATGCCGATGATCACCTCAAGCGGCAGATTCATGAGCACCTGATACGCCGGAATGAGGATGAAGTAATTGACCAGCACGCTGACCACGACCATCGCCACGGAGCCGATGAGCATCGCGATGAGCGCGCTCTTGCGGTCCTTATGGCGGCGATAATACAGGCTCGCCGGGATCACAAACGCGCAGGACATCAGGATATCCGCCAGCTCGCCCACGCAGGCCGTGCTCGTACCGAGCATATGCACCAGGTTCTTGACGATGATGACCGCGACGCCCTGAATCGGACCCATCGCAAAGCCGGCCAGAATCGCTGGGAGCGTGGACAGGTCGAGCTTGTAGAATGCGACGACCGGAATCTCGATATAGAACAGGATCACGGCCATCGCCGACAGCAGACCGCAGCGGGTCAGGTTGAACATCGCATTGGTATTGCGCTTCGTCTGGGACATGGGTTTTCTCCTTTCGACGCACTCGCGTCAACGTATTTTTTCCGACAAGACAGCCCCTGAAAGCTGAGCGATCAGGGGCCTCATTTGCCATAGGCAAAATACGCACAAAGGAGAATGGCTCTTCTTCCATCCAGACTATACTGTCGGCTCCGGAGTTTCACCGGATCAACCATTTACGGCTCGCGGGCTGTACCGCCGGTAGGGAATCGCACCCTGCCCTGAAGATCTCTCAAAGACTGCTTATTCAGTTGGTTGTATTATAATATAGCGCAAAATCGCTGTCAATACGATCGCCGATCTTTTTATCCCCTGCGCGCAGCGCAGTATGCCGCAATCGCGCGGGACATGCATGCCGCCGTCCCCTCGCCATTGTGGTCGATGTTCTGCCTGAACCGCTCGTCGCAGACATACATCTGCCCCAGTCCCGCAAGGATCTCGTCCGTGCAATCGTAAAAGTGATCCGTGATATACTGCTGCCATCTGGCTACGAGCGCCTGTACACGCTCATCCATCGCATCCAGATCGCGCACGACGGCAAATTCCCGCATCAGCGTGTTCATACCTTCCTGCGCGGTCTGCCAATCGTCCTTGGAATAACCGTCCGTCCGCTTTTCGCTCTGCGCGTATGCATCCGTGCCGCCCCAGCGCGCCTTCGCCTCGTCAGCGTACTGCTTTTTGATCTTTTCGATTTCACTCATGTCCAATACCTCCAGTCTGGGCGTTCCCTTTCCTCCGATCGCCTCGTCCAGCCGCGCAATCATCGCATCCAGACGCGCGCGCTGCATGCAAAGCAGTTCCCGCTGCCTGTGCATAGCATCCATCGCATCATAGTCCGGATGATTGACCATGGCCGCGATCTCCTCCAGCGCAAAGCCCAGTTCCCGGAAATAGAGAATCTGTTCCAGCCTTGCAAGCGCCTTCTCGTCATAGCGCCGATAGCCCACCTGCGTCACATCCGTTGGTGCAAGCAATCCAATCGCGTCGTAATGCCTGAGCGTTCGTACGCTCACGCCTGCGCGCCTTGCCATTTCGCCAATACCGATCCATTCTGTCATGAAAACGCCTCGTTTGCTTTATCTTGGTACGTCGTGTACCGGCCGGGTACATGATGATCATACAGCATGACGCAGCGTCAGGGTCAATGCCTTTTATTCATCTTTTTTGCCGAAAACAAAATCAAACAGCGTATACGTCCACTTCGGCCGGCTCTTCCCCTCGTCCTGCCAGCCCAGCAGCATATCCACCGTATAGGCCAGCTCCTTGCCCTTCTTCTCGTGCCACTCGTCATCATGCTCCAGCACAGCCGCATAGCCCTTGGCCTTAAAGCCCGCGCGCATCGCCGTGAGCACGCTGCGGCGCACATGGTAATCGCTGGTCACCACCAGCACGCGCCGGCCCTTCGCCCCGCCGAGCAGATCTGCAGCAAAGCGCATATTTTCAATCGTGACCTGTGATTTATTCTCCAGCAGGATCGCCTTCTGCTCTACGCCTTCTTCAAGCAGCAGTCTTTCCATCACCTCAGCCTCGGAGATGTGATGTCCCTCCGTCGTGCCGCCGCAGGCGACGATAATATCCGAATATCCCTCGCGATATGCCTTGGCCGCCGCCTTTACGCGCAGCTTCAGTTCCTGCGTCGCCTGATCGTGTTCATTCAGGCCATAGCCCAGCAGCAGAATCGCATCGTACTTCTTCATCGCGCCTTTATCCCCCGCATATCTTTCTCTTTTGCTTTTCTTATTGTATCGCAGTCCTTCCCTGCGCGTCAATGCAAAAGCCGCGCCTTGTCCCTGCCGCGATTTCATAGTATAATGGACTCAGCAAATCTTGACAGAAGGAGCGATTCATCCATGAACATAGAAAGCATCGACCGCATCCTGCAGGAAACCGCATACATCCGCACCGGCGGCAGCGCGCAGGAGCTTGCCTGCGCCAATTATCTCAAGGCCGAATGCGAGAAGCTGGGCTTTGCCGCGCAGCTGGAGGCCTTCGACGTGCCGATGGCATCGATTCAGACTGCAATGCTGATCGTGGACGGCAAGGAAATCCCCTGCAAGGGTTATCTGTGCGCCGGCAGCGCTGAGATCGAAGCGCCGCTGATGTATATGCCTGAACCTACGCCCTGCGCGCTCGCCGAGTGCCGCGGCAAAATCGTGATGCTCGACGGCTATCTGGGCTACTGGAAGTATCAGGATATCCTGGCAAACGGCGCTTTGGGCTTCATCACCTATGACGGCAATGCGAACTACGCCGACGAGGATATCGATCAGCGCGAGCTGCGCTCCTACGTCAGCAAGGGCGTGAAGATTCCGGGCGTGAACATCAATGCCAAGTCCGCCATTGCCCTGATCGCCGCAGGCAGCCAGCAGGCGAAGATCGTCCTTGATCAAGACGAATGGATGGGCCAGTCGCACAATGTGATCGCCGAACTGCCGGGCGAAACGGACGAATGGATCGCGCTCACCGCGCACTACGACACCACCTCGCTCTCCACCGGCGCATACGACAACATGTCCGGCTGCATCGGCCTGCTGGGCATTGCGGAGGCGTTTGCCCAAAAACCGCGCCGCTACGGTCTGCGCCTGATCTTCTGCGGCAGCGAGGAGCGCGGATTGCTTGGCTCGAAGGCCTACTGCGCCGCGCACGAAAATGAGCTTGCCAAGGTCGTCCTGAATGTGAATCTGGACATGATCGGCTCGATCATGGGCCCGTTCCATGCCGTGTGCACGAGCGAAGAGCGTCTGGTACACTATATTGAGTATCTTTCCTCCATCGAAGGCTTCAGCCTCAAGGCGCGTCAGGATATCTATTCCAGCGACTCCACGCCCTTTGCGGACAAGGGTGTGCCTGCCGTGTCTTTCGCCCGTCTGGCAACGAACAATACTGCGACCATCCACAACAGCTACGACACGCTCAAAGTGATGAGCGCCGCGCAGCTTGCCCGCGACATCGACTTCATCTGCACGTTCGTCGGCGCGATGGCCAATGCCAAGCACCTGCCGGTCAAGCGCGAGATGCCCGAAAAGATGAAAGAAAAGCTGGACAACTATCTCACCCGCAAGCGCCCCAAGGATGCGTAAGGAGGATATGCAGGAAAAAATGAGCATTCTCATCAAGGATACCACGCGAGAGGAGCGCGAGCAAATCGTCGCGGATTCCCTCGGCGCGATGGACGCCTCCTGCGACGGCTGCAGCGCGGGGCTGTACGAGATGTACGAGGACTACATTGAGGGCCGCCGCGAACTGCGCGAGATCAACATGGAATACCGCTCGGGATACGTTCGCGGGAACACAAAGCCCGACCGCATCGGCTGCGGGATGGGCTGAGGGTACGTTAGGGCTGCCGCCCTAAAACCCGCCTGGGGACATTGTCCCCAGACCCCTATTACGCTTCGCGCTAGTTTTAAGATGCATAGCAAAAGGACGCCGCCCATATCGGGCGGCGTCCTTGGCTTATTAACCTTTGGGGATGCATGAAGGGGCAACGCCCCTTCATATGGAATCCGCAGCAGCGACATGTGCGGTGCGAGGGAGCGAAGGCTGCCGCGCCCAGTGGGCGAAACAGGCAGACGAAGCTCGGAACTGTAAAGGAGCAACGCTAGTTGCGACTATTACTGTTCCCGGACTGGATGCAATCCGCTTCCTATATCATTTTCTGACCGTGCAGCGAAGCTGCACAAGAAAATGATGTATCACCGCGAAAAGTATGCGTCAGCAGACTTTTCGCGCCGTTTAAGCCCACGGATTCTCGGTCGGATACGGCAGGTTCTTCGGCTGGTTGTAGGCGATGTCGCCGACGCCCAGATACTTGAAGATCTCAAACAGCGTCTTGCCGACGTGCGCGAACGCGACCGCACCGTGGTGCGGATAGCGCTTCTGCACCAGCACGTGACGGTAGAAGCGGCCCATCTCCGGAATCGCGAAGATGCCGATACCGCCGAAGCTGCGGGTCGGAACCGGAAGCACCTCGCCCTGCGCGATGTAGGAGCGGAGCACACCCTCGCTGTCGCACTGCAGGCGATAGAAGGTGATCGGGCTGGCGGCGATGTCGCCCTCCAGCGTGCCGCGGGTGAAGTCCGGCTCGCTTCCTTCCGGCTCGAGCAGGCGATGCTGGATCAGCTGATACTTGACCGCGCGGTTCGCGCACATCTTGCAGCTCGGGGTGTTGCCGCAGTGGAAGCCCATGAACGTATCAGTCAGCGTGTAGCCATACTGCGCGATGTTGTCCTCATCGTAGATGTACTTCGGCACGCTGTTGTTGATGTCCAGCAGGGTCACGGTGTCGCCGCTGGCGCAGATGCCGATGTACTCGCTCAGCGCGCCATAGATATCGACCTCGCAGGAAACCGGGATGCCGCGGCTCGCCAGACGGGAGTTGACGTAGCACGGCTCGAAGCCGAACTGGCTCGGGAACGCCGGCCAGCACTTATCGGCGAACGCCACGTACTTCTTGGAGCCCTTGTGGTTCTCCGCCCAGTCCAGCAGCGTCAGCTCGAACTGCGCCATGCGCGCGCTCAGCTCCGGATAATACTTGCCCTCGCCCATCTCCTTGGCCATGTCCTCGCAGACAGCCGGGATGCGCGGGTCGTTCTCATGCTCCTTGTAGGAGACCAGCAGGTCCAGCTCGGAGTTCTCCTCGATCTCGATACCCAGCTCGTACAGGCCCTTGATCGGCGCATTGCAGGCGAAGAAGTCCTGCGGACGCGGACCGAAGGTGATGATCTTGAGATCCTTGAGGCCCAGGATGGTGCGCGCGATCGGCACGAACTCCGCCATCATGTCCGCGATCTCCTCTGCGGTGCCCACCGGATACTCCGGAATATAGCCCTTGAGATGGCGCATACCCAGGTTATAGGAGCAGTTGAGCATGCCGCAGTACGCGTCGCCGCGGCCGTTGATCATGTCGCCGTCGCCCTCGGCAGCCGCCACGAACATGCACGGACCGTCGAAGTACTTCGCGATCAGGGTCTCCGGGGTCTCCGGACCGAAGTTGCCCAGGAACACGGTCAGCGCATTGCAGCCCGCTTCCTTGACCTCAGCGACGGCCTTGAGCATATCCTTCTCGTTCTCAACGGTGGTCTTGGCCTCGTAAACCGGCACCTTGCCCTCGCAGGCGGCCACGATGCTGGCGCGGCGCTTTTCGGACAGCACGATCGGGAAGCAGTCGCGGGAAACCGCGATGATACCCAGCTTGACGACAGGAATGTTGGTCATCATGGATTGTTTCTCCTTTGCTGATGTCGTTTGTGTTGCTTAGCGTTAACCCTTCTTCGCCTTGCTCTTGAAGGGCAGAGAGATCAGGTTGTTCTTGCTGACGACGTCAAAGGCGACCGCGCCCAGCAGAACCAGGCCCTTGACAACCTGCTGCAGGTTGGAGCTCAGGCCCAGGATGGACATGCCGTTGTTGAGGATGCCCATGATCAGCGCGCCGATGAGCGCGCCGCCGACCGTGCCCGTGCCGCCGTAGGCAGAAGCGCCGCCGATGAAGCAGCTGGCGATGGCGTCCATCTCAAAGCTCTGGCCGGCAGTCGGGGCGGCGCTGTTCAGGCGCGCGGCGAAGACCAGACCGGCGATGGCCGCGATGAAGGACATATTCGCGTAGGCAAAGAACATCATCTGCTTGGTCTTAATACCCGACAGACGCGCAGCCTTCATGTTGCCGCCGATGGCATACAGGTGACGGCCCTTGACGGTCTTCTGCGTGAAGAACGTATAGACAGCCAGCAGCAGGCCCAGAATGATCAGGACGGTCGGGATGCCGCGATAGCGGGAGAGCAGATAGAACACGCCGATGATAACAACGGAGATGATCGCGCTCTTGATGATGATGGAGCTCATGGGCTGATACTCATAGCCCTTGCGCTTGCGGCTGTTGTTGGAGATGATCTGGCTGGCGGTGAAGCCCACAGCCAGCAGGATACCCACCAGCAGGCACAGCAGGTTGATCTTCATGCCGCCGATGGTGAAGCCCTCGACGATGTCCGGGATAAAGCCGGTGGACAGGCGCTGATAGGCGTCCGGGAACGGCGCGAGCGTCATGCCGTTGAGGATCAGCAGGCACAGGCCGCGGAAGACCAGCATGCCCGCCAGCGTGCAGATGAAGGGCGGGATGCCGACATAGGCGATCCAGAAGCCCTGCCACGCGCCGATGGCAATACCGATGAGCAGGCACAGGATGATGGACAGGTAGACGTTCCATCCCCACTCGATGATGAACGTGCCGGCGCAGGCGCCGATCAGGCCGACGACGGAGCCGACGGACAGGTCGATGTTGCCGCCGGTGAGAATGCACAGCAGCATGCCGATCGCCAGGATGATGACGTACGCATTCTGGAAGATCAGGTTGGATACGTTCATGGGCTTGAGCAGCTTGCCGCCCGTGAGCACATAGAAGAACAGGATAATGACAGCCAGAGCGATCAGCATGCCGTACTGCTTGAAATCAAACTTGGGCTTTTGCTGCATGGCCTTCATGGCCGCCTGCTGCTTATTGACGTTATTGTTTTGACTCATGCGCCGATCTCTCCCTTACTGTCTTGCATAATGTGACCCATGATGATTTCCTGCGTCGCTTCCTTCGTCGGCATTTCGGCGATGAGGCGGCCTTCGTTCATCACGTAGATGCGGTCGCTCATGCCCAGCAGCTCGGGCAGCTCGGAGGAGATCATCAGCACGGCCTTGCCTTCGGCCACAAGCTGATTGATGATCTGATAGATTTCGTACTTTGCGCCGACGTCGACGCCGCGAGTCGGTTCATCCAGAATCAGCACATCCGGCGCGGCAAAAATCCACTTGCCAACCAGCACCTTCTGCTGATTGCCGCCGGAGAGATTGCCTACCAGCTGCTCGACCGTAGGCGCCTTGATGCCCAGCTGCTCGCGCAGAATCCTTGCGCGCTGTGTTTCAAGGTCCGCGTCCAGCACGCCGCGGGTACTGATGAACGCCGGACGCGCCATGGTCAGATTGTGCTTGATAGAATCAGACAGAACCAGACCGTCGCCCTTGCGGTCTTCGGTGACATAAGCAAGGCCCGCGTCGATCGCCTGAGAAATGCTGCGCAAAGCAAGGGGCTTTCCGTCTTTATAGAGCTCGCCGCTGATGTGCGTGCCGTAAGCGCGGCCAAAGACAGACATGGCAAGCTCCGTGCGGCCCGCGCCGACGAGGCCGGCAATGCCCACCACTTCACCCTTTCGGATATTGATAGAGACATTGTCCACAACCTTGCGGTCGGTATAGAGCGGATGATAGACCGTCCAGTTCTTGATCTCCAGCGCGGTATCGCCGACATGGCTCTCGCGCACGGGGAAGCGATTGGTCATTTCACGGCCGACCATGCCCTTGATGATGCGGGCCTCGGACAGCTCGTCCACGCCCTTGACCAGCGTCTCGATGCTCTGGCCGTCGCGGATGATCGTGATCTTGTCAGCACAATAGCTGATTTCGTTGAGCTTGTGAGAGATGATGATGCTGGTGATGCCCTTGGTCTTCTTGAAGTCGATCAGAAGATCCAGCAGCTTCTTCGCGTCGCTCTCGTTGAGCGAGGATGTCGGTTCGTCCAGGATCAGCAGCTTCACGTTCTTGGCCAGCGCCTTCGCGATCTCGACCAGCTGCTGCTTGCCCATGCCGATGTCCTTGATCAGCGTGGAAGGATTCTCGTTGAGACCGACGATCTTCATGTATTCGGCGGCCTTCTGATTGGTCTTGTCCCAGTCGATCACGCCATGGGTCGCCTGCTCATTGCCCAGGAACATATTCTCCGCAATGGAGAGATACGGCACCAGCGCCAGCTCCTGATGAATGATGACGATGCCTTCGCGCTCGGAGTCTTTGATGTTCTTGAATCGGCATTCCTTGCCTTCGTAAACGATATCGCCTTCGTACGTGCCATAGGGATAGATGCCCGAGAGCACGTTCATCAGCGTCGATTTGCCCGCGCCGTTTTCACCGCACAGAGCATGAATTTCACCCTTTTTTACCTCGATGTTGACCTTGTCCAGGGCCTTGACGCCGGGGAAAAGCTTGGTGATGTTATTCATTTTCAGGATGATATTATCCAATTCGCCTTCCTCCCCGAATCTTGAGAAGGGAGAGGGACAGCCGCCCCTCTCCCTTGTCGGATTCAATCGTTATGCTGATGTATTTTCGAGATTACTCAGCAATCTCCTCGGCGGTGTAGTAGCCGGAGGCGATCAGCAGCTCTTCGTAGTTGGACACGTCGCCGAAGACCGGGGTGCAGTTGAAGGACGGAACCATCTTCAGACCGTTGTCATACTCGCCGTTGAGCTCCGGAGTCTCGCCGTTGAGGATGGACACGCACATCGCGACAGTCTGGGCAGCCAGGGTACGGGTGTCCTTGAAGACGGACATCGCCTGCAGGCCCTTCACCATGTTCTTGACGTTCGGCTTGTCGCAGTCCTGACCGGTGATGACCGGGATGTTCTCGGCGGTGAAGCCAGCAGCCACGAGGGAGTTGGTCACGCCCAGAGCGGTGGAGTCGTTGGAGCACAGGCAGATATCGAGGGTCTGGCCGCCGGTCAGGGCGTCCGGATAGTAGGCGGACAGGATGTTGTCCATACGAGCCTGAGCGGTCTCAGACTTCCAGGCCGGGGTGGCGACGGTGGCGAAATCGGTCTGGCCAGAGACGCAAACCAGCTTGCCGGCGTCGAGGTACGGCTTCACGGTGTCGAACGCGCCGCCGAAGAACAGGCCAGCGTTGTTGTCGTCCGGGGAGCCCGCGGTGAACTCGATGGTGTAGGTCTTGTCAGTGTTGGCGAGATCAAACTTGTCAACAATGTACTGGCCCTGGATCTGGCCGACCTTGTAGTTATCGAAGGTGGTGTAGTAGTCAACAGCGTCGGTGTTGGTCAGCAGGCGGTCATACGCGATGATCGGGATGCCAGCTTCCTTCGCCTGAGCCAGAACGGTGCCCAGCGCGGAGCCGTCGATGGAAGCGACGACCAGAACCTGAACCTCGTTGAGGATCATGTTCTCGATCTGAGAAACCTGCATGCCCACGTCGTTGTTCGCGTACTGGAGGTCAACTTCAAAGCCGGCGGCTTCGAGCTGCGCCTTCATGTTCGCGCCGTCCTGATTCCAGCGCTGCAGGTCCTGGGTCGGCATCGCGACGCCAACCAGACCAGCCGCGGAGGCGACGGTCGCCATGCACAGCAGAGCGAGGGTCAACACGATAGCAAATACCTTTTTCATCTTGGGGTCCACTCCTTTTTTATTTTTTTAGGCTTCATACCAGAAACCTAAATTCCAGATTCAGGCGCACAATGTGCACGGCTTTTCAAAATGTGCTCGAGCACATTTTGAAGAAAATAAAAATATCCGATATCCGCTCCCCGGATTCGATATCCGCGGAAACAGTCGGTCATTCAGGACAAGCTTAGGCACCGGATTTATTCATTCATCACAATTAATTCTATCTCCATTATACAGAGTTCCTCATCCATGTCAATACAGAAATTCGTTTTTTGTTCAAACTTAATATTTTCGTCATGTTTTCGTCCGTTTTTGCCCGCGAGCTTCTTGACAATCACCATGCATCGGGGTATCATGCTCTCACACTCACTCCCCTGCCGATGAAAGGAGGCGCGCCATGACCATCAAAGAGATCGCCAGAATCTGCGGCGTCAGCCGGGGTACGGTCGACCGCGTGCTCAACAACCGCGGCAAGGTCAAGCCCGAAACCGAAGCGCTCATCCTTCAAACCATCGCTGAGCATGGCTACACCAAGAACATCGTCGGCCGCGCGCTGACGGTCAAAAAGACGCAGCCTGTCATCGGTGCGATCCTGTGCAGCGAGGGAAATCCCTTCTTTGACGATGTGATTGACGGCTTCAGCCAGGCCGAAGCCGATCTGAAGGACTACGGTGCAACGCTGATCCTAAAGACCATGTGCGGTCACGAGGTCGCGCGCCAGCTTGCGCTCATCGACGAGCTCTCTGGCCACATCTCCGCGCTGGTGATCCAGCCGATCAACAGCAGCCGCATCGCTGAGCGGCTCCTTGCGCTCAAGGAGGCCGGCGTCCCCGTGGTCACCGTCAATACTGATATAGAAAGCTCAAGCCGCTGCTGCTACGTCGGCAGCGATTATGAATCTGGCGGCGCCGTCGCCGCAGGCATGATGGCCTTGGTGACCGTCGGGCAAGCAAGTATCGGCGTTATCGAGGGCGTTCCCACACTGATGGGCCATGTGCTCCGCCAGAAGGGCTTTGAAGACCATCTGCTCGCGCTTTCCCCCGCTCTCTCCATCATCGACCGCGCCCCTGCGCTGGATGATCCTGAGCAGGCCTACCGCGCGACGTGCCGGATGCTGGAAAGCCATCCGAAGATCGACGCCATGTTCGTCGTCGCTGCGGGCGTATACGACGTTTGCCGGGCGATCATCGACTGCGGACGTGAACATTCGATCCGCGTCGTCGCTTATGACGATGTGCCCACCACGCGCGAGATGATGCGCCGCGGTCTCGTTCGCGCCGTCGTCTGCCAGCAGCCCTTTGATCAGGGCTATCGTGCTGTGCGCGAAGCGTTTGACATGCTTCTCTCCGGCCAGATGCACGAAGGCCGCATGCTGATCATGGAAAACCAGATCAAGATTGCCGAGAACATCGACTGATCTCAAATAGGTTTGTATCAGACGTACCTAAAAGATACGTTGGGCTGCCGGTCCGGGAAGCCCGCATAGTCGCAATGTTCCATTGCTCCTTGCGGTTTCTCACGCTCCGCCTCGCTCAATGCGTCCACTGGACGCGCTCGGCTTCGGTGCCAAACCTGCTTGGGGATTTCATCCCCAAACCCCTTCTTCGCTTCGCGCTGGATTCATCTAATTTGAGAATAGTATGACAGCCCGCTGCTCGCAATCATCTTTTACATATCAAAAAGCAGCCCCGCGCATCCTTTCGGATAAGCGGGGCTGCTTTTATGCTTTTTGATTACTTCTTCGCGAGGCGGATGACGTTCCAGGAGAGCTTGCCCAGCGGGACATTGAGCATGCCGCCATCGACGGTACCGCCGTTGCCCTTGGCCGGGGCGACGTTATCCGGATTGGTCTCGGTGTTGATCGCCTTCACGTCGTCATGATGGAGAACGATATGCTCGACGATCTCAAGATCGCCGAAGCCGCGCAGATCGCTCTCGAGCATGATGTCCTCATCCAGGCTGCGGTTGACAGCAAAGATGGTCACCTCGCCGTTATCGCCCTGCACCGCAGTGGCATCCACGAACGGCACCTGCTCATAGTCGGAGCAGTCATAGGTCGGGCTCTTGACGACCGGACGCAGCGCGGTGCCGCGGCCGTACTTGGAGGCGTGCATCAGCGGCCAGTAGATCGTCTGGGCCCAGACGCCGCCGCCATTACGGGTCATGATCGGGGCGATGACATTGACCAGCTGCGCCATGCAGGCAACCTTCACGCGATCGCTATTGCGCAGGAAGGTGATGAGCATCGCGCCGACGAGCAGAGCATCTTCGAAGTTGTAGATATCCTCCAGCAGCGGGAGCGCCACGCTCCAGCGATCCTTCTTCTTGAGTTCTTCGTCCTGCTCATTGGAATGATACCAGACGTTCCACTCGTCGAAGGAGAGATTGATCTTCTTCTTGCTGTGCTTGGTGCCGCCCACAGCGTCGCAGATGGAGACGACGGTCTTGATGAAGCCGTCCAAATCCATGTTGCGCGCCAGGAAGTCCGGCGTGTTGTTGGTGCGGTTGCCGTAGTAGCGATGCAGGCTGACATAGTCGATCTCGTCGTAGCACTCAGTGAGCATCTCATACTCCCAGGTGCCGAACGTCGGCATGTCATAGGCGGAAGAGCCGCAGGCGACCAGCTCGATGGACGGGTCAACCCACTTCATCATCTTGCCGGCCTCGCGCGCGACGCTGCCGTATTCCTTCGCCGTCTTGTGGCACATCTGCCACGGGCCGTCCATCTCGTTGCCCAGGCACCAGAGCTTGATGCCGAACGGATCCTTCGCGCCGTTCTTGATGCGCAGATCGGACCAGTAGGTGCCGCCCTTGTGGTTGGCATACTCGACGATGTTGCGCGCAGCGTCCGGGCCGCGGGAACCAAGGTTCACCGCATACATCAGCTCGGTGTTCGCTTCCTTGCACCAGTCGGCAAACTCATGCAGGCCGACTTCATTGGTTTCCGTGGTGAACCAGGCCAGATCCAGCCTGCGCGGGCGCTCGCTGCGCGGGCCCACGCTGTCCTCCCAGTTAAAACCGGAGACAAAGTTGCCGCCCGGATAGCGCACGACCGGAACGTCCAGCTTCTTTACCATTTCCATCACGTCGCGACGGAAGCCGTTCTTGTCTGCCGTCGGATGGGTCGGCTCATAGATGCCGCCGTAGACAGCACGGCCCAGATGCTCGATGAAGGAACCGTAGATGCGCGGATCAATTCTTCCAATCGAGAAGTCGCGGTCGAGAATCATCGTTGCTTTCTTCATATCGTGCAAATCTCCTTTGTCAGATATTGATTGTGTGAACATGCGGCCTCGCACGAAGGAGCGTCTGTGAGCAGCAACGCGCCTTCGGATGTGCCGCCGGCAACATGCGCCTTAGCCCTTGACGGCGCCAGCGGTCATGCCTTCGATGATGAAGCGCTGCGCGAACAGATAGATCAGCAGCAGCGGGATGATCGCGAAGCAGGAGCCGGTGATCATCAGGTCATAGTTGTTGCCATACGGAGACCAGAGGGTGTTCAGACCGATCGGGATGGTGTACTTCTTCATATCGGAGATGACCAGCATCGGCCAGAGCAGGCCGTTCCAGGCGCCCATACCAACCATGACAGCCATAGAGGCGTACGCCGGGAGCATGATGGGCATGATGATGCGGAAGAAGATGCCATACTCCGTGCAGCCGTCCACGCGGCCGGCGTCCAGCAGGTCGCCCGGAATACCCTCCAGGAACTGGCGGAAGAAGAAGACCGCGCTCATGCTGACCAGGAACGGGAGCATGACGCCCGCGTAGCTGTCGCGCAGGCCCATGGTGTTGATCTGGGAGTACATCGGCAGCATGAGGATCTCCAGCGGAATCATCATGACCAGCAGCACGCACAGGAACATCACATTCTGGCCCTTGAAGCGGTACTTCGACAGGCCATACGCAACCATCGAGGAGAGGATCAGCGTCAGGCCGCCCTGCACCGCAACGATGAACAGGGAATTCTTATACCAGATGAAGTAATCGTGCGGATTGAGCTTGCCGTCGCTCTGCACGCCCATAAACAGGTACTTCCATGCCTTCAGATGCAGCTTTTCCGGGGTCGGATTGAGGTTCAGGCCGGAGACGAACAGCTCGGCGCCGCCCTTGAACGTGCCCAGCAGCAGCGCGTACAGCGGGATCATGAGCAGGATCGCCATGAGCGCGAACAGCACGACAAGAATCACGGTGGAGAGGTGAATCTTACGATTCTGGGTTTCCTTTGCCATCTTACTTCTCCTCCTTCTTGCCAATCTTGATCGTGCCGGTGGCGATCAGCTGCGCCACGGTGATGATCATCGCGCCGACAAGCAGCACCAGACCAACCGCAGACGCGAAGCCGAACTTGTCAACCTTCTCAAAGCCGTAGCGGTAGAGATAGCCGACGATTGTCAGGCCGTAGTTCTTGGGCGAGTTGTTGTTACCGAAGACCATATAGCTCTCGGTGAACATGGACAGACCGGCGTAGATGGAGATCGTGAGCACGTAAATCGCAGTCGGCTTGAGCAGCGGGAGGATGACGTGCCAGAACTTCTGGAACTCATTCGCGCCGTCGATATCGGCAGCCTCGTACAGATCGCCCGGGATGGACTTGAGGCCGGCCATATAGTACAGGATGTTCATGCCCGTCCAGCGCCAGGTACACAGCAGCACCATCGCGAACATGGACGTCCACTCGCCCTTGAGCCATGCGATCGGCTTCATGCCAAACATCGCGCGGACCTGGTTCATCATCGCGCCGTCCAGCTCGGAGAACATCATGCGGAAGATGATACCGGCAACGACGACGGAGCAAAGAACCGGCATGTAGGAAACCGTCTTGAAGAAATCAGCGAACTTGCCCGGCATCGCCTTGGTATCCAGCAGATACGCCAGCACCAGCGGCATCGGGATCAGGATCGCGCAGGTGAGCACCATGTAGCGCATGGAGTTTTTGACCGCAATCCAGAAGTTCTTGTTGGCGAACATGTTCTCGTAGTTCTTCAGGCCGATCCACTCGGTGCCGGAAGCCTTGATATCCTGGAAGGACATCATGATGGTGGAGATCAGCGGATAAACGAAGAAGATCGCAAACGTCAGAATGAACGGCAGAACGAAGACGTACGGCGCGATATTCTGCGAATAGAGCAGCTCCTTGTTGATCGCCACAAACACCACGAACACCAGAACAGCCGCAAAGATCGGCATCATGCGGTTGCGGGCGATCGCCAGCCATGCCTTCTGCAGCGCGGAGTAGCTCTCGCCTTCCGCCAGCGGCTCGAAGAAGTAGGGCGACAGATCGGTGCCGTTGTCATACGCGGTATCAAATCGCGTAGAGGCCGTGCCCAGGGTAAACATGGCCGCAAGGCCAAGCGCCAGCAGCACAGCAGCAATGACGAGCAGATACGCCGTCTTTTTCCACTTGTTGCGGCTGGTCACCGGGGTAATGGTTTTGGTTTGCATCCCGCAGATCCCCTTTCTGTAGCGCTTTTGAATCAAGCGCGTGAAAATTGCCATTCGGCAGAGCATCCCTGCGCCTCATGCAGCGCAGGCATACAGGAAGCGGATGGGAGATTACTCCCCCATCCGCATGCGTTCAGAATCTGATCAAGTCAGCGTGTTCAATTAGAACAGGTCGCTCTCGATGGCATCCTGAGCAGCCTCAAGGGCCTCAGCGGTATCGACGCCGTCAACATACACTTCGTTCCACAGGGTGGTGCCGAGGTAGTTGTTGATGGTCGGGCTGATCTCGTTGGAGATCATGGCGCCGATTTCGTCCTTGATCGGCAGCAGGCCGTCAACCGGGTAGCCCACGAAATACTTATTGAAGGCGTTCTCGTCGTTCTTCATGAGCGCCTCGTCCTCCCAAACGGCCTTGTTGACCGGGTCGAAGCCGAGCACGTCCCAAACGTAGCGGTTGCCTTCGTCGGAGATCTTCGCATAGGTGAAGAAGCGGGCAGCGAGGTCAGCGTTCGCGCCGTTCTTGTAGATGACGGTACCGGTGCCGCCGGCGCCGACGGAGCGGATCTGGCCCTCTTCGAAGACCGGGCAGGGAGCGATGACGTACTGGTTCGCACGGACCTCACCGATTTCG
>SVGO01000135.1 GCA_015056305.1 Clostridiales bacterium
CCCAGTAAGCGGTCAGGTCGCCCAGACCGATGGTGTCAAACCAGAACACGTTGTTCAGCGCGTGATGCAGGCCAGTCGGGATGAGCAGACGGTTGAGGAACGCATAGATACCAGCGCCCACAGCGCCCATGCCCTTGATGCCGTTGCCGATAGCAACCAGCACGCCGAAGATCACCGGCCAGGCAAACAGCAGGATAGCGGAAACGACGATGGACACAACGCCGGTCACGATAGCGACGGAGCGCTTGCCGCTGAAGAACGCCAGGACGTCCGGCAGCTTGGTGCCCTTGAACTTGTTGTAGCAAACCGCGCCGATGATACCGGACAGGATGCCGGTGAACGGGTTGGCAATCTTGGAGAACGCAACAGCGTTGACCGGATCAGCGATCATGCCCGGGGCGATGGTGGACACGGAGCCGGAAGACAGCAGCGTGGTGATCATCAGCCAGGAAACCAGACCGGCCAGGCCGGCGGTGCCGTCGTTGTCCTCGGCCAGGCCAACGCCCACGCCGATGGCAAACAGCAGCGCCATGTTGTCAATCAGAGCCGCACCGGCCTTCACGAGGAAGAAGCCGAGCACATAAGCAAAACCTTCGGTCGCGCCGGCCGCGCCCATGACGGCGGGAGCGAACGCATAACCAAGGCCCATCAGAATGCCGCAGATCGGCAGACAGGCCACGGGCAGCATCAGAGCCTTGCCCAGTTTCTGCAGATAACGCATCATAAGTGAAATTCCTCCTGAATCTCTTCTATTATCTCACGGACAGCCGGCCCACGGCTACCCGGGATAAACAACCCGCGGGCTGCGCCCGCACCCACTGCGCTTGACCTTGCTCCTAAGAGAATCGTTCGCGTAAAAGGCGCTCCGATTCCCTGCTTTGCGCAAACACGAAGCTTGGCAGATCCAAATCAGCCTCCACAAAAGGGAGATGTGCCTCCACAGGAGGCGGTGCGGTTACTTAGCCAGCTTAATCACGGCGTCGCCTTCGGCAACCACCTTGCCCACCACGGTTTCAAAGGTCTTGAAATCATCGCTGTTGCACACAACGACCGGGGTGATGGTGTCGTAGCCCTCGGCAGCGATCGCGTCCTTGTCGAACTCGATGAGCAGCTGGCCCTTCTTCACCTTGTCGCCCGCAGCACAGTGCACGGTGTAGTGCTTGCCCTGCAGGTTCACGGTGTCGATGCCGACATGGATGAGCATCTCCACGCCGGTCTCGGTGGTCAGGCTCACAGCATGGCCTGTCTCAAACATCATATCGACAGTCGCATCGCACGGCGCAACCACGCGGCCCGCGGCCGGCTTGATCGCCATGCCCTTGCCCAGCATCTCCTCGCCGAAGGTCGGATCGTTCACCTCGCTGGAAGCAACGGCCTCGCCGGCCACCGGCGCGCCGATCTCGTCGAGCTTCTTGCCGAAAATCTTGTCAAACAGTCCCATGATGATAATCCCCTTTCTATCTCACGGTTTTATTGATTCCATATAATTTGCGTGCACAAAAACACACGCTTCACATTACATAACATTATATCAAATCATATGATGAAAGTCAAACTGATTAATCCCATACTTTGCCATTGTTCTGCCAGGCATTTCACCGCCTGCTGTCATTTTTCCAGTGCAGCCCGCACCGCCGCGACCTCCCCGGCGTCCGTAACAAACCGCTCAAATTCGCTCATCATCGGCAGGCCCATGGGCACGCCCTCGCGCCTGAAAACCATGTCGCTGAGCACGGTCTTTTTCGCCGAAAGATGAAAGGCACGCGCATGCGCCGCGTCGCGCAGCTGTGCAATGTTTCCGGCGTTTATACCGCTGCCGGGCATGATCACAATCCGTTCCCCGGCCTTAGCCGTAAGCTGCGTAATCAGCGCTGCGCCCTCAATCGCCGTCGCCTTTTGTCCGGATGTGAGGATCGTGTCAACGCCAATTGCGATCGCCTGCTCCAGCGCCTCCTCCGCATCCCGGCATACGTCAAACGCCCGATGCAGCGTCAGGCTCAGCCCCTGCGCCGCCGCACGGCATTCTTTCAGAAACTCTACATCCAGCGATCCGTCCGGCTTCAGCGCGCCGACCACCGCGCCATGCGCGCCCAACGCCTTCAATTGTGCAATCTGCTCCAGCTGCTCGCGCTTTTCATCCTCCGTAAACAGGAAGTCGCCAAATCGCGGACGGATCAGCACATGAACCGGCACGCCCAGCTTTGCCGCCTCCCGGATCAACGCCTGCGAAGGCGTCGTCCCGCCGATGATCAGATTCGCGCAGAGCTCCAGTCTGTCCGCACCGCCTTTTACAGCCTCGCGCACGGATTCCATCGAATCAACGCATACCTCAATCAGGGGTCTGCCCATGTTTCTTCTTCCTCCATTGAAAAGAGGCTGCAAATCGCTTCACAGCCTCTTTTGTTCTCGTCCAAGCAGTTCCGGAGCGCCTTCTGCGCGACCGGAACGATTTAAGCACCACAAGGCTTTCGTCTTGTTAAGGTCGGCCATCGGAGCGCCCTCTGCGCGTGCGATGGCGTTAGAAGCAAGGCGAAGCTCACCGGGTGCGGGCACAGCCCGCTCAGCGCTTGATGTCGTAGTTCATGTTCATCAGGTTCTTGATGCTCTGCACGTCGTCAGTGATGTTCGCATCGCCATGGATGGTGTGCTTGATCACGCTGGACGCCACTGCAAAGTTCACCATGTCCATCGGCTTGTAGTCGTGGAACATCGCATAGATCAATCCGCTGGCAAAGGCGTCGCCGCCGCCGACACGGTCGAGGATGTTAAAAGTAAACATGCGGCTCTCGAACGTATGGCCCTGATACCACATGAACGCCTTGAGGCTGTTCTCCGAGCCGGAATGCGCATAGCGCACGTGGCGTGCGATGCACTTGAGGTTCGGATAGCGCTGCACGAACTTCTGGAAGACCTCGTCCTGCTGCTCGTAGGTCGGCTGCAGCGGTACGCCATCCTTCCAGTCACCCTTGCTGTGATCCTCTTCATCCTTCCACAGATGATACGGCTCAATGCCCATGAGCACGTCGACGTACGGCAGGCACATCGTGCAGTAATCGCGCGCCTGCTCCCAGGTCCACAGCTTGGAGCGGAAGTTGCCGTCGAAGGAGACCGTCAGGCCCATTTCCTTGGCGGTCTTGAGCATGGTCATGATGACCTCCGGGCAATGGCCGCCGATGGCCGGAGTGATGCCGGACAGATGCAGCCAATCAAAGCCCTCGAGCAGCTTATGGAAATCGTAATCCTTGAAATCGTACTCAGAGAGCGCGCTGTGCTTGCGGTCGTAGATGACCTTGCTGGGGCGGATGCCGTAACCGGTCTCCAGATAATAGGTGCCCAGGCGATGGCTCGGGGTCTCTTCCGGGGTGGAGAGGATCACCGGCGTGCAGTGCACGTCGTTGGAGCGCAGCATGCGGATGGCGCTCTTGCCGATAGAGTTGTTGGGCACGACAGAGAAGAACGTGGAATCGATGCCCAGGTTCGCCAGCGCCAGCGCGATGTTCGCTTCACTGCCGCCATAGCTGGCCTCGAAGCTGGACGCCATGCGCAGCTTCTCGTAGTTGGGCGGGGTCAGGCGAAGCATGATCTCACCCATGGTGATGAACTTCTTGGTGGGCTTATCGCTGATGAGCGGATTGTGATGGATCATCTCGGTATACCTTCCTTCTGCAGTCTATTCCATACATACGAACGCACTATATTAAGGATAGTATACCATGTTTTTTACGTTCTTTCAATGCAGTTTCTACAAAAGCGCAGGCATTCTTTTCTTTTTCCCGCTTCTATGCTACAATAGCCTCACTCCATGAAAGGCAGGTTTTTCCCATGGCCGACGCAGTCAAAACCAACGTGATGCGTATTCTCGAAAAGGAGGGCGCTGCGCATCAGGTACACTACTATGATCCAGAGAAGGGCATCGACGGTCTGTCCGTTGCCGCGCAGCTTGGTCAGGACCCGCAATCCATCTTCAAAACGCTCGTCACCCAGGGAAAAAGCCGCGCATTCTATGTCTTTGTCATCCCCGTCGGCGCCACGCTCAACCTCAAGCGCGCCGCCTGTGCCTGCGGCGAAAAAGCCATCGAGATGATCCCGCAAAAGATCCTCCTGCCGACCACCGGCTATATCCACGGCGGATGCAGCCCCATCGGCATGAAGAAGACCTTCCCCACGTTCATCGACGAAACCGCGCAGCTCTTTGACAGCATCTGTGTCTCCGCCGGAAAGATCGGCGTGCAGGTCGAACTTTCGCCGGATACGTTGATTCAGCTCACCGGCGCCAAGTATGCAGAACTGACTGATTGATCCACTATACTATAAACGAGGCTCCCCGTGCGGGAGCCTCGTTTGTTTGTCAATATGGATATTCAGTTCACTAAGAATGTGATCGCCGCCTGCGGGCGGGACCTCATCCGTCAAGGCTGACGCCGCGCCACCTTCCCCATAGGGGAAGGTCTCCTTACTCCGCGGGTAATACAATCTTTGATTTAAAAGAAGCATTCCAACAAGATTTGCCTTCCCCTTTGGGGAAGGTGGCAGTCCGAAGGACTGACGGATGAGGTCCCCGGCCGCAGCCGGACCAT
>SVGO01000136.1 GCA_015056305.1 Clostridiales bacterium
CGTCAGACTCGCGCTGTATGCAAGGCCTGCATACACGCCGCCCTGCGCAACAAGCTCGCTATGCGTGCCGCGCTCCAGGATGCCATGCTCGCCGATGACGATGATCTCATCGGCGTTTTTGATGGTGGATAGCCTGTGGGCGATGACCAGCGTCGTGCGGCCCTTGGCAAGGCGGTCAAACGCCGCCTGAATCCTGCGCTCGGTCATGGTATCCAGCGCACTGGTCGCCTCATCCAGAATCAGCACGCGCGGATTCTTGAGGAAGATGCGCGCGATGGACACGCGCTGCTTCTGACCGCCGGAGAGCATGATGCCGCGCTCGCCGACGATGGTATCATAGCCATTGGGCATGCGCATGATGTCCTCGTGGATCTCCGCCTGTCTGGCCGCTTCGATCACCTCGTCCATCGTCGCATCCGGTCTGCCGTAGCGGATGTTGTCCAGAATCGAGCCGGCAAAGAGGAAGACGTCCTGCTGCACGATGCCGATGCTGTTTCTCAGATCCGCGATCTTTACATCGCGGATATTCTGCCCGTCGATGGTGATATCGCCCTTTGTCGTTTCATAAAAGCGCGGAATCAGCTGGCAGAGCGTGGATTTGCCGCCGCCGCTGGGGCCGACCAGCGCCAGCATTTCGCCCGGGCGGATATGCAGGTTCACATCCTCGAGAACGACTTCCTTCTCCTTGTCATAGGTGAAGGTCACATTCTTAAATTCGATTTCGCCCTTCACATCGGAAAGCGGCTTGGCGTTCGGGCTGTCCACAATATCCGGCTTCTCGTGCATGATCGCGCGGAAGCGCTGGAAGCCCGCCATGCCCTGGGTGAACTGCTCGGTGAACTGCGTCAGCTTGCGGATGGGGCTCTGCACGCTGGCGACATACATATTGAACGTGACCAGCGTGGCGATGTCCATCTGTTCCTTCATAATCAGATAGCTGCCGGCGCAGATGATGGACAGGCTCATCAGGTTCATGAGCAGTTCCGTGCCGGAATGGAAATCGGCCATCACCTTGTAATAGCCGCTCTTGGCCGCCACATATCGATCCGTGCAATTCGTGAATTTGGCAATCTCTTCGCGCTCGTTGCCAAAGGCCTTGGCCACGCGGATGCCGGAAATCGAGCTTTCGATTTCGGCATTGATGCCTGCCGTGCGCTGCTTCACCTCGCGGGAGACGCGCATCATGCGGCTGCGCCGCAGGGCCACAAAGATTACGATCATCGGCACACAAACCATCAGCACCAAAGCCAGCTTCCATTGGATATTCCAAAGGACGATGAACGCGCCGGTGAGCGTGACAAAGGAAATGAACAGATCCTCCGGGCCATGGTGCGCAAGCTCTGTGATCTCGAACAGATCCGTCGTCACGCGGGACATGAGCAGACCCGTTCGGTTCTTGTCATAGAAGCCAAAACCCAGCTTCTGCATGTGCGCAAAGATATCCGCGCGCATGTCCGCCTCGATATGCACGCCCATCACATGGCCCAGATAGGTGACCATCCACTGCGCCGCTGTGCGGATGAGGAACATGACGAGCATCAGCGTTGCCATGACAGCGAATGTACGCATCAGCTGATTGGGAATATAATCATAGAGCACCTTGCGGGTAAACACCGGGAAAAGGATATCCACTAGCGAAATCACCAGCGCACAGCACAGATCCAGCGTGAACATGCGCATATGCGGCTTATAATAGCTTGCAAATTCCCGGATCGCGCCCTTGCTGGGCGCAGCCTTTTCCTCAAAGGCAGGTTTATTCTGTGCCATGTGTTCTCCTTATCATTTATCTATGATCTCTGGTTTCGCCTTCCTGAGTATGGGGCTCTGCCCCATCGCCCTGCCAAAGGGCTTTCCGATCGATCCAGGGAACTCGCATAGTCGCGGCTTGCCGCCGCTCCTTGCGATTCCCGACGCTACGCCTGCTTATTTCCGCCACTGGCGGCAGCAGGCTCCGGTCCCTTTGGAAACCTTCGGCTTCAAAATACTGAGGTTTTTTATTATTTAGAAAGCCATAGACTGCTTATACGACAGGCTTAATCCACTTATTAGAAAAGAAATGCCGTCCGTAGATGATCGTCTTGAGACCATCCTCCACGCAATACATGATCGCATACGTCGCCGGCACGCTCAGATGCAGCACAAGGCCGGCAAACGCCGTAACCGGGATGCCGATCAGATAGGCGGAGAATGCGTCTACAATCAGGCCGTATTTCGTATCGCCGCCAGCGCGGAACGTGCCCACCACCAGCATCAGCGGAATATTGCGCAGGGCCATCTCCGCGCCGTAGATCATCAGCACGGCCATGGAATCCGCACGCACCACATCGGATACGCCGAACAGCGACATGATCGCCCCTCTGAACAGCAGCAGGCAGCCGCCGATGACCACGGACATCGCCGTCACCAGCACGATGTGATAGCGCGCGCAGGCCTTGGCCTGATCATACTTGCCCTGACCGACGAAGCTGCCGATCATGACCGCGCAGGCGGAGCACATGCCAAACACCGCCACGCAGCTCAGATCCTCGATCGACTTGACCACGGTGATGGCGGCATAGGCCTCCGTGCTCATATGCCCGAAGATCGCGCTGTATACCAGAATGCTGAGCGCCCAGATCGTCTCATTGAACATTGCAGGCGCGCCGATGCGCACATAATCGCGCACAAAGCCGCGGCTGATATCCAGCATTTCTTTAATCGGCGCACGCAGCATGGTCTTTTTTGCAAAGCCAAGGGTATAGATCACAGTGGCGTTGACAATCACAGCAACCGCAGAGGCGATCGCCGCGCCCGCTACGCCCAGCGCCGGGAAGCCGCACAGGCCGAAAATCAGCAGCGCATTGAGCACGATATTCGTCGTCACGGAGCATGCCGCGCCGATAAAGGGAATGACCACGCGCTGCGTGCTCTGCAGAAGCGTTGCGCCGGACTTGGCCAGCGCCTGAAAGGGATAGCTGAGCGCAATGCAGCGCAGATACACCGACGCCGCGGCGATCGCCCGCGGATCCTTGGTGAACATGCCGACGATGGTTTCCGGGATCAGCAGCGCCAGCGCCATGAAGAGCAGGCCCGCCGCCAGAGAGAGCATGCTCATCAGGCCGTATGTGCGGTTGATACCCTTGTGATCGCCGGCGCCGAAATACTGCGCAATGAACACCGCAGCGCCGCTGGTGCAGCCAAAGAGCACGATATTGAGGAACCACGACCATTTGCCCGCCATGCCCACGGCCGCCAGCGGCAGATCGCCCAGCCGCCCGACCATCACGGTATCAATCAGCGTGAAGGAGGAAAACAGCAGGTTCTGCAGCGTCAGGGGGATGGCGATGGAGAGCATCGTCTTCGTAAAATTATAATTCTTCTTATTCATTATTCAAATAATCTGATTAAAATCCGCAGGACCGGCAGAGCCGGTCCTTGCTATACTTCTTAAAACCGCCGCGAAGCGAAAAAGGGGTCTGGGGATTGCATCCCCAGATGGGGTTTGGGGCAATAGCCCCAACGTCTCCTTTTACGTGGCTAAGACCTGGAACACCGGGCTGTGCTCGGTGATGAACGGGCCATCCTGAATGAAGAAGAGCATGCCCGTTGCCGGAGCCTTGAGCACTTCCTTCACCGCGCCGTCGAGCGGATTGATGATGAACGCCAGCTGCTCGCCGCGGCGCACATGTGCGCCCGCATGCTTCACCCGGCGCAGAAGACCCGCCGAATTCGAAGCAACGGAGAGAATATCCTCGTTGGTGATGACCGTCGATTTCTGGCCCGGGGTCTGCTCGCTGCGGATGACGCCGCGGCCATTGAGGAAGCGGATGATCGCGCGCAGCGTCTGATCGGCAGCGGCCTCGTCGATCTCCTGCGTTTTGCCGGCGTAAAGGGAATAGGCCTGCGTGCCGGCAAGCTGCCAGCAGTAATTGAGCGTCGTCTGATCCGCCATACGCGGCGCGCGCACATAGACATAGGGCAGGCCGAATTCACAGCCCAGCTCCGGATTCTGCCTGCCGGTTTCCATCATGCGCACATGCGGGATGAAGGAGCCCTGCTGATAGAAGCTGGTGAGCTGCACGCCGTATTTGTATGCCTTCAGCTTTTCAAACAGCGCGCCGGCGATCTGCTCGGTCGTGGAGCCCTCCATATTGCCGGGGAAGCAGCGGTTGATATCCGTTTCCTCCGGCGCCCAAAGGCGCTTTCCCGCGTTCATGGACAGGCCGATCGCCGTGGGCACAACCATCACGCTCTTGCCGGGCATGATGCCGCCGTCGCGCTCCACCTCGCGCAGGAACGCCACCAGGCGCGCGCAAACATAAAGCTGCTGCACCTCGTCGCCGCGCAGCGCGCCCAGCACAACGCAGCTCTTTTCGCCCTTGCCGAAGCGATAGCCCATGATGTTCATGTCGTCGCGGAAATACGACGGCACGGTAAAGATGATATCCTTTTTCATGCGCGCTCCTTTCTGCACAGGCGTGCAATCAGCGTGCCGGGATAGACGGCGCTGTAGCGGCGCTGCGTGAAGATCAA
>SVGO01000027.1 GCA_015056305.1 Clostridiales bacterium
CCGAGCGCGTTGCCGCCGAGGAGGCTGCTCGCATTGAGGCCGAGCGCATTGCCGCCGAGGAGGCTGCTCGCATCGAGGCCGAGCGCATTGCCGCCGAGGAAGCTGCTCGCATTGAGGCCGAGCGCCTTGCCGCCGAGGAGGCTGCTCGCATCGAGGCCGAGCGCATTGCCGCCGAGGAGGCTGCTCGCATCGAGGCCGAACGCCTTGCTGCCGAGGAGGCCGCACGCATCGAGGCCGAGCGCATTGCCGCCGAGGAGGCGCTTGCCCAGCAGATTCAGCAGATTGTCCAGCCGGCATACGTCGCGCCCCTTCAGGACAATACCAATCTGCGCCTTGAACCGCTGACCAATCAGGACAACGTGATCGCCGTGCTGCGCGCGAGCGAAGTGCTCGTCGTCGAATCGCACGCCATCGACGCGGAAGGCCGCGTCTGGTGGTATGCCACGGATTGCCGCACGGGACTGTCCGGCTTTATCATGGCCGAGGTTGCGGGCGAAGTCAGCGAGGATGTCTACAATGCATTCATGCTCCAACTCGAGGATGAGCGCTTCGCCGCCGAAGAGGCTGCACGCATCGAGGCCGAGCGTCTTGCTGCTGAAGAGGCTGCACGCATCGAGGCCGAGCGCATTGCTGCTGAAGAGGCCGCACGCATCGAGGCCGAGCGTCTCGCCGCTGAAGAGGCTGCACGCATCGAGGCCGAGCGCCTTGCCGCCGAGGAGGCCGCACGCATCGAGGCCGAGCGCATTGCTGCTGAAGAGGCTGCACGCATCGAGGCCGAGCGCATTGCTGCTGAAGAGGCCGCACGCATCGAGGCCGAGCGCATTGCCGCTGAAGAGGCCGCACGCATCGAGGCCGAGCGCATTGCTGCTGAAGAGGCCGCACGCATCGAGGCCGAGCGCATTGCCGCTGAGGAAACCGAAAATCAGGAGCAGCCGTCTTCTGTCCGTTATGCGATCACCAGCAACAGAAACGGCAATAATCCGACCAACAACCTGCGCGCCGAAGCCGATTCCGACTCCAGCGTCGTGGGCGTGTATGAAAACGACGAGCTTGTTATCGTGGGCGATCCCTCCGGCGATGGCAAGTGGTACCCCGTGACGGTCGTGCGCGACGGCGCGCAGGGCTACATGCGTGATTATCTGCTGACCGAGATCTCCGAAGCCGACGCGCATGATCGCATGGCTGAGATTCTTTCCGACAAGGCCGAGGATAACCAGACTCAGGCGGATGATAACTATCCGGAGCTGATCGTGCCGGAGCAGAAGGAAGAAATCTCCGAGGACTTTTCTGATGAAACCTACGGCGACGTCGCCGATGAGATCGCGGATGAATCCGGAATCATCGAAGACGAAACTCAGACCGAAGGCCTGATTAACACCTTCCCGGCGTATGCCATGACGCTTGCCCAGGAAAACAACGTGGCCATCGTCCTGCGCGAAGAGCCGGCCGGCGAACTGCCCCAGCGCGACAGAATCCCGATGATTAACGGCCCGACGCCGCTGGAGATCACCGACGCGGCGCTGGATAACAGCGGCAACGGCTGGTATCTGGTGCGCAACATGAACAACGACGACACGGGCTATATCGAGGCATTCAAGGTCGAGCAGATCACCAGGGAAGCCGCCGAGCAGAGCGTCGTGCCCGAGATCGAGGCGCTTCCGCCTGTGCCCAGCGACACCGAAACTTCCACGCCGGACGAAACCCCGAGCGAAATTCTGCAAAAGCCCGGTGAGGGCGAGGATGCGCCGCAGGAGCTGACCGAAGGCGACATCTATCACTATGGCCGCAACACCGGCCGTCAGGTTGGTCTGCGCAAGGCCCCGGGCAAGGATCGCATCTACAACATGGAAATGGGTACGATCCTGTGGGTCATGAGCCGCGAGGGCGACTGGTGCCATGTGCGCACCGACCGCGCCGAGGGCTATGTGATGGCCCAGTACGTCCAGCTGATGAGCGAGCGCGAGGAGGCTGAATACATCGCCTCCATCGACGATCCGGAGACTGCGCCGGACATGGGCGAGGCCGTCGCGCCGGAGCAGACCGATCCGAACTATCCGGAGCTGATCGTGCCGGAGCAGACCGCGCAGCCGGAACCCACCGAAGCGCCGACTGCCGAGCCGACCCCGATGCCGACCGAAGAACCGACGATTGAACCCACCCAGGAACCCACGCCCGAGCCCGATCCGACCGCAACCCCCGCGCCGCAGGAGCTCGAACGCTATGCCATCGTCACCCAGAACAACACGCAGCTGCGCAGCAATCCGACCAGGAATGCCTATCTCCAGGCGGAGATCGCCAAGGACGCTGTGATCTATGCGATGCGCAGCGAGATGAACGACGCCGGCGAAATGTGGACCCTTGTTCAGATCAATGGCCAGTGGGGCTATGTGCTTTCTGACAACATCCGCCTGATGAGCGACGAGGAGCAGGAAAACTACCTCGCCGCGCTGGAAGAGGCCAACGCCACCCCGACCCCGACCCTGGAACCGACCGCCACGCCGGAGCCGACCGCGACCCCCGCGCCGCAGCGCCTGGAGCTCTATGCCCGCGTGCTCAGCGATGGCACGCCGCTGCGCGGCAACCCGGACCCCAACGCCTATCTGCAGACGATCCTCGACGAGGAGACCGTGGTCTTCCTCTTCCAGAGCCAGGTTGCTGCCGACGGCATGACGTGGTATCTGGTTCAGTATAACGGCCAGTGGGGCTACATCCGTGCCGATCTCGTGCGCCCGATGGGCGAGCAGGAGACGGCGGATTATCTCGCCCAGCTCGAGGCCGATCTCGCCACCCCGACCCCGATGCCGCAAGCCACCCCGGAACCGGTCGGCCCGGATTCCACCAGCGCCTATGCCAAGCTGATCAAGGATAAGGTGAATCTGCGCCGCACGCCGTCCTCCTCCGGCACGTCGCTGGACCGCGTCCCGCAGGGCACGCTCCTGCTGGTGCTCGGCAGCGAATACGACGGCACCTACACCTGGTATCAGGTTGTCTACAACGGCCATGAGGGCTATATCCGCAGCGATATGGCGCAGATGCTGACCATCGCCGAGCTTCAGAAACACTTTGAAGAGCAGATGGAGCAGGCGCAGCAGTCCAAGCCGGGCGCAAGCGTCACCCCGAACAAGAACAACAACACCGACATTGTGATCAACGGTTCTCCGCTGCAGGATCTCATTCCTGTGGACAACAGCTGGACGAACAACGTGATCGACGGCATGCCGCTCTATGCGACGGCCACCCCGGACCCCAACGCCACCCCGACCCCGACCCCGCCGGAGAAGACCGCGCCGCTCATCCGCTCCAATGGCGACATCACGGTGAGCAATGTGCCGGCACTGACCACCGAGGCCTCCTTCTCCGTCTACGGCAAGACCAAGCCCTACACCACCGTGACCGCGACGGTCGAGATGACCGTGGAAACCAGCGGCATCCCCGCGACGCTTGGCATGAATCTCGTTGCCACCGCGATTGCGGAGAATGTGCAGACGGTCAAGAAGACGGTCGGTCAGGCGATCTCCAACGCAAACGGCCTGTTTGAGATGACCGTGACCCTGCCCGAGGCGGGCGAGTACATCGTCGAATTTGCCTCTGCCGATGGTGCTTATGCGCAGTACGGCGTGACCTATGACACCGGCGCGACCCCGCTGCCCACCGCCGCCCCGCTGCCCACCGCGCAGCCGGTGCAGGAGGAGGACTCCGGCATGGGTATCTGGCCGTTCGTCATCGGCGGTCTGCTGATCGTCGTCGCCGCGGCTGTCTACGGCGCATACGTTTATCGCCGCAGGACCGAAGAAGAAGAATCTGACGAGGAAGACGAGGACGAGGAGACCGAGATCCGCGAGGCACAGCTGAACATGCAGCGCCAGCGCGCCGCCTCTGCCGCGCCGAAGGTGCCGACCTCTACCGTGATCCCGGGCGCGCAGCGCATGCCCAACGCCCCGACGGCTCCCGGCACGCAGGCGCCCTCCTACATGAAGAATGTCTCCGCGCAGAACAGCCCGTATGCAAGACCCGTCGCCCCGAAGGCTCCGGAAGCCCCCAAAGCGCCGATCGCGCCGCAGGCTCCGATTGCCCCGGCTGCGCCGGTGATGCCCAAGGCTCCCGAAGCGCCCAAGGCGCCGGAAGCTCCGCAGGCGCCGGTGATGCCTAAGGCACCGGAAGCCCCCAAGGCTCCGAAAGCGCCCGCTGCCGACGCCGGTGATGTGAGCAGCACCCCGCGCCGCCGCCGCCGTCCGCCGACGGATCCCAACGCATAAATCCTGACAAAACGCAAAGCCGCCCGTCCGAAAGGATGGGCGGCTTTTGCGTCTGTGTGCTTTTTCTTGCGCAGAGCGCGCGCGCATGGTATCATACAGTCATCAGGATGGAATTGTATGCCCATCGCTTTAAGCGGAGGTATTTGGAAATATGATCAGAAGGATTCTGAGCGTCGCGGCGCTGTGGCTGCTGCTTCTTTTGCTCGTCTTCGTCTATACGGACAGGGACGAATATACGTGGCGCTTCTCCGGGGAAGCGCTTTCGCAGGTGCTTGTAAGCGCGCATCAGGCCAGCGCCCGCGAGGAAGCGGCGCAGCGCGCCATGGACGCGGAGAAGGCTGAGGCCAACGCGCGCTGGCTGAGCGGCCTGTGGGGCAAGGAAGACCAGTATAACGGCGCGCCCAGGACGCGGCCCGCCGTAGATGAGGAACTGGGTCTTAACCTCATGTGGGGCAGCTACGAGGTCACTGTTTCCTACGATTCCCCGGCAGAGCTTTCCCTGCGCACGGTCAGCGCGCTGCGCCAGATGTTTATCCGGGACGGCAAGGCGATCCTCCCCGCAGGCGATACAACTGCTTCTTTTGTTTTCACGCTCACAGATTCGGCCGAGCAGGTGCTCTTTGCCCGCGATTCGGGCGAAAATGCGGAAATCTACGAAATCACCGTGCATAAGGCCGGCGCAGGCGTGCTCTCGCGCGATCTGGCGGCGTATGCGCTGCTTGTGGGCATTGTGCTGACCGTGCTGCTCGTGTTCAGCTGGGATCACAGCGAGCGGGGCAAGGTCCGCCGCCGCGACGCGCTGATCGTGATTCTGACGGCACTGTTTGCGTCCATGCCGCTTTTGTGGAAGGGCGTCTACGATGGACACGACCTGTTCTTCCATCTCAATCGCATCGAGGGTATCGCCAGCGGCCTGCGCGCGGGCCAGTTCCCCGTGGCGATCCATACCTCGACGCTGCTGGGCTACGGCTATGCCGCGCCGCAGTTCTATCCGGAGATATTCCTGTATATACCTGCGTTGCTGCGCAATCTCGGCGTATCGCTTGCGGCGAGCGTGCGCGTGTTTGAGATGCTGATTCATCTCGCCGCGGCAACCGTATGCTATCTCAGTGCGCGCACCGTGATGGACAGCCGCCGCATCGCGCTGGGCGCGACGATGCTCTATACGCTGTGCAGCTATCGGCTGTCGAATATGTACGTCCGCGCGACACTGGGTGAGAGCCTGGCGATGATCTTCTTCCCGCTGCTGATTTGGGCGCTTGTCGAGGTGCTTCATCGCGATGAAAAGAAGTGGCCGCTGCTTGCGCTCTCCATGGCAGGGATCTTCCTGAGCCACCTGCTCAGCACGCTTTTCGCCGCGGGCATGTGCGTGCTCGCCGCGCTCCTGTGCGCAAAAAAACTCATCCGCGAGCCCCGGCGCATCCTCGCCTGCGTGAAGGCGGCGCTTGTGATGATCCTGTGCAGCGCGATTTTCCTTGTGCCGTTTATCGACTATGCAGACGCAGGCATCAACACCAGCGTCGCGCTGATGGCCAGCGATCATGTACTGCGCCCCGGCGGGCTACTTGTCGGATTCCCCGGCACGGGGCAGGATCTGCCCTACGAGGCGCTGGATTTCTCCTATACCGTGGGCGTGGTGCCGGGTCTGGCAATCGTGCTGGGCTGCGCGATCCTGCTTGTCCGGCTGTATATGCTCGGCAAAGAGAAGAGCGCAATGGACCGCCAGATGCTCATTTTCCTCGCGCTGGGCGGCATGCTTTTGCTCATGTCCACTGAGGCGTTTCCCTGGGCGTGGCTGTGCAGCCTGCCCCGTCGCTATTCCTCTCTCTTCCAGCAGATTCAGTATCCCTGGCGTCTGGTGGGCACGGCGGCTCCGCTGCTTGCTTTTGCCGGCGCCTGGGGCTATATGAAGGACGAAGCGCACCGCACGCAGGCCCTGTGCCTGATCGCGGCGCTGTGCGTCGTCTTTGCCGGATACAGCATGCAGGCGTTCGTGCAGGACGTGCCGCTGCTGGAGAAGGAAGATTTCTGCGACACGCGCATCACGCAGTACGAATATACCTACGAGGGCACGGAAAAGAGCGCGCTTAAGCCCGGCGAGATCGCCGCGCTGGACGCGCCCGAGTATACGGTTTCCGACTACAGCAAGCAGGGCACGAATCTCTCCTTTACGCTGGATGCACCGCAGGGCCTTTCCAGCCTTGAGCTGCCGCTGCTGTATTATCCCGGCTATCACGCCGAAGCAGGTGGCGAACCCTGCCGCATCTCCCGGGGAAACAACAATGTGATCCGCCTGTACGGCGTGCCCGGCGGCGAAGGCGTTCAGATTCGCGTATGGTATGATTCGCCAGCGCTGTGGACGGCGGCGGCCTGTGTGTCCTTCGCCGGTTGGCTGCTGCTTGCCGCGCTGATCATCCGCATGAGGAGGCGCGCATAATCTTGGAAAGACGGGAAACACGGGAAAGAATCCGCATGAGCGTGCGCGCCGTGGTCGAGACGACGCTGCACGAGAGCGATCTCACGCCCGCCTCCTCTGCCTCTCGGCGCATGCAGGAGGGCGCTGCCGCCCATCGCGCACGCCAGAGCAGCGCGCTTGAAAAAGACTATCGCAAAGAAGTAGCGCTTTCCGCCGAGTATGAGGGGGAAGCGCTGCTTTTGCATGTCACGGGACGGGCGGATGGGATCTACGAGGATGAGGACGGCATGTCCGTGATCGAGGAGATCAAGCTCGGTATCGAAAATCAGGCGCTCATCCCCGCGCACAGGGCGCAGGCAGCGATGTACGGTCACATGCTTGCAGGCAGCGAAGGCATGGATTTTGTCCGGCTCAGGGTGCTCTATGTGAACGTGCGCGGCGGACAGCTTGCCGCCTACGAAGAGACGCGCAGCAGGGACGAGCTGCGCGCCGAGTTTGACGCGCTCTGCGCCGCCGCTGCCGCGTGGGAGGAAAAGAAGCTCGCCCGGCGTCTTTCGCGCGACAATTCGCTTTGTGATCTTCCTTTCCCCTTTGACACATACCGCGAGGGACAGCGCAAATTCGCCGCGAACGTATACGTCGCCCTGCGCGAGAGAAAGCGCCTCTTTGCCCAGGCCCCGACGGGCATCGGCAAGACGATGGCCGCGCTCTATCCCGCGCTGCGCGCCATCGGCGAAAATAAATGCCAGCGCGCCGTGTTCCTCGCCGCGCGCACGACGGGCCGCCGCAGCGCGCTGGACGCCATGCAGCTGCTGGAAAAGTCCGGCGCGGACGCGATGACGGCGGAGATCACCGCCAAGGACAAGATCTGCCCCAGGGAATTCCGCGACTGCAGGCCGGAAGTCTGCCCGCTGGCGGCAGGCTTTTACGACAGGCTGCCCGCCGCGCTCGAGGAGTCGCTTTCCATGTGCCATCTGGACCGCGAAGCGGTTTCCCAGTTGGCAGCAAAACATCACCTCTGCCCGTTTGAATTGTCGCTGGAAATCGCGATGCTCTCGGACGTGGTCGTGTGCGATTACAACTATGTGTTCGATCCCCTGGTGGCGATGGACCGCCTCGTGCAGTCCCCCGGCGGCGCTTGTTTGCTTGTGGACGAAGCGCACCAGCTTGCCCCGCGCGTGCGCGACGCATACTCCGCCGAGCTCTCGCTGGATACCCTGAAGACACTTCGCCGCGAAGCGGGCAAGCAGCTTGGGCGCAAGGGCGGGCTCTATCGCGCGCTGACGGGCGCGATCCGCGCGATGAAGGAAATCGCAGCGGGCGAAGGCTTTGAGACGATGAAAGCGCCGCCCGAAGCGCTGCAAAGCGCCATGGAGCACGTGCGCGACGCTGCATCTGAGCAGCTCGCCATGGGCGCAGGATTAATCGCCGCAGACAGCTTTTCCCTGGCGGCGGCCTATCTCTTCGCCAGCGGGCGGTTTGACGAGCGCTACGCGCTGATCGCCTCCGGCGGAGAAAAGCACGCGAAGATTGAGCTGGCGCTGCTCAGCGCCGCGAATGAGATTCTGGAGGCGACCCGGCGCGCGCGCGGCGTGGTGTATTTCTCCGCGACGCTTGCGCCGTTTGACGCGATCAAAAAGATGCTGGGCAGCGAGGAGGGCGACGCTTCGCTGTTCCTCCCCTCTCCGTTTGATCCCGCACAGCTAAGGGCAAGGATAGAGCCCATCGATATCCGCTACGCCAGCCGCGAAAAGACCGCGCCGCAGGTCGCAGAAGCGATCGCCGCACACATTAGCGAAAACGCGGGCAATACGATCGTCTTCTTCCCATCATATGCGTACATGGCGCGCATCGGCGAAATCCTGCTGGGCATGGAACATGCGCCTGATTTCTATCGCGAGGCGCGCGGCATGACGGAGGAGGAGAAAAACAAAATCCTCGCCCTGTTTGAAGGGGAGGATCGGGTGATTCTGCTCGCCGTGCTCGGCGGCGCATTCTCCGAGGGTATCGACCTGCCGGGAGACAGGCTCAAAAACGTGATCATCGTCTCCACAGGCTTGCCCCAGCCGGACGAAAAGATAAAAGCCATGCAGGCCTATTACGACGAAAGCGGCGAGGACGGGTTCTATCTGTGCATGACGCTGCCGGGCATGACCCGCGTCATCCAGGCCGCGGGCCGGCTGATCCGAACCAGCACCGACACGGGCACGCTGCTGCTGATTGACAGCAGATACCGCTACAGCGGCATCCGCGCGCTGCTGGGGGGCACGCTGGCGGGAGAAGCGCTGGGTTCTGCCTCCGGCGGCTCAAGGGATTTCATCCCTTGAGACTTCCGGGAAACTCGCATAGTCGCGGCATACCCGGAGAATTCGCATAGTCGCGATGTACCATCGCCCCTTGCGATTCTCCACACTCCGCCTCGCTGATTGCGTCCACAGGACGCGCTCGGCTCCGGTGCCCCTTGCGATTCCCGACGTTCCGCCTGCTTCGGTCCGGGAACAGTAATGGTCGCGCAAGCGCTCCCTTACAGTTCCGATCTCCATCTCGCTGTTTCGCCCACTGGGCGCGCGAGATTCCGATCCCACTGGCGGCGGCAGGCTTCAGTCCCTTCTTCGCTTCGCGCATATATAAAAAACTTCGGAATTGCTTCCGAAGTTTTTTTCTATTCTTTCATGATATCGATCACGCGAAGCACATCTGAGTCCACGGTGAATTTGACGTTATAATCCGCATAGCGCACGCCATAGACCCTCTCGGGATCATGCTGATAGGACGGCCTTGGATCGCCGGCGAGCACGCCGCGCAGCGCCTCGCGCTTATCCGCATCGATTTTCTCCAGCAGCTCATCCGGGAAAACGACGCGCAGCGCATAATCCGCCGTCTTCTCCGTGAAGCCGCCGCGGGCATCCGGATGGCAGTCCACATAAGGCAGATAGGGCTTGATGTCGTAAATCGGCGTGCCGTCGAGCAGATCCGCCCCGCCGACGATCAGCACCGGCCCGTCCGGCGAATGGAGGATCACCTCTTCGAGCGTCACGCTGGAAAGGCCGATCGCGTTGGGACGAAACGGCGAGCGCGTGGCGAACACGCCAAGGCGCGTATTGCCGCCAAGGCGCGGCGGGCGCACCGTCGGCGACCAGGTATCGCGTTCCGCCTTGGAAAACGCCCAGATCAGCCACAGATGCGAATAGGTTTCGATGCCGCGCAGCGCATCGGGATTGCGATACGCAGGCTCGAAAACGATCCTTGCCCTCGTCTGGGGCACGAGGCCACTCTGGCGCGGAATACCAAATTTTTCTTTAAAATCGCAGTGAATGCGCGCGATGATCTTCATCGTGTCAGCGCCCCCGGCACCTCGACGCCCGAATCGTTCATGGTCTGCACCATATGGCGCTGGGCGGCCAGGCGCGCGCGGTCGCTGTCGCGATCCATGATTGCGCGATACAGCTCCAGATGACACTGGCTGGCGCGCTGATAGCTGCCCTCCACGCGGCGGGTATGCTGATAACCCGCGCTGATGGACTCATGAATCGTGGGCAGCAGGCGCATAATGACGTCGTTGCCCGTGCACTTGGCGATCACGGAATGGAACTCCGCGTCATAGGGCGTATAATTCTCCCCGTGCAGATAGGCGCTGTCCATCTTATCCAGCAGGTGCTTCATATCCTGCAGGTGCTTGTCCGTCCTGCGTTTGGCGGCCAGCGCCGCGACGCTCGGCTCGATGAGCAGGCGCGTTTCCAGCAGCTGGGCGATGAGCTCCTCCTGATCGGCAAAGCGCAGCCCCAGCGGATCATCCGCCAGACCCGGCATCGCGCACAGGAACGTGCCCTGACCCTGACGGATATCGACGATATGCTCCGTCTGCAGGATCTTGACCGCCTCACGGACCGTCGAGCGGCTCACGCCGAAGCGCGCCATCAGCTCTGCCTCCGCCGGCAGCTTGCTCCCGGTCTTCATCTCTTCCTGGATGATCATCTCTCTGAGCTTGTCAGCAATCTGCTCAGGCAGCTTGCGCGGCTTTCTGACCGTCTCCATCGCATATCCTTTCCCGCCTGCGGGCGGCCTTCGCCCCGGCGCGACACATCATCATTGATTGGTCTGTTGTCAGACCATCAGATAATCTGATTATATCACAGCAGCGCCCGATTCTCAATGCGAAGATTACATCTGAAATCATCATTTCCTGTGCGCGCTTTATAATGAAGGTTTTTTCCTGTCCGGGCAGGAATTCACAGGGAAAACGCGAATACTGAATATGATATAGTTTGCCTTTTCAGGCTTCTAGAATCAAGTGCTTGAAAAGCAATGAAGTTATCCCCAATCCTGTGGAAAATATGGGGATATTTACACGGCTTTAAACAGGGTTTTCCACAGCCAAAAAGCAGGCAGGTTTTGGCTTTTTGGCACTTATCCCCGGTTTCCACCGCCCTACGGCTACTCCTGCTGATCCTTATATACTGCTACTACTCCATGGAGGTTGATGATATGCGTTTTTCCTGCGACACCAGCGATCTGAATTCCAGCCTGTCCGTCGTCAGCCGCGCGCTGGCGGTACGTTCTCCCAAGCCGATACTGGAAGGCATTCTCTTTGAATCCTGCGACGAAGGCCTGAAGCTGACGTGCACGGATCTGGCTCTGGGCATTGAGACCATCATTCCGGCGACCTTTATCGAAGAGGGCCGCGCTGTGCTTCCCGGAAAGCTTCTTTGCGAAATCGTGCGCAAGTTGCCGGGCGGCATGTGCGACATCTCCATTTCCGACCGCATGCAGGCGACGATCCGCTGCGCGAGCATCCGCACGACGATCACCGGCTTTGACCCGGTGGAGTATCCGGAGCTGCCGCAGGTAGCGGGCGCTTCCTTTGCGATGCCGCAGAATACGCTGCGCGACATGATCGGCAGGACGCTGTTTGCCATCGCTGTGGACGAGAGCCGTCCGATCCTGACCGGCTGTCTGATGGAAGTGGGCAAAAATGAAATGCGCGTGGTCGCGCTGGATGGCTTCCGCCTGGCGATGCGCAAGGAAAACATCGACGGTCCGGATCAGGACGTCGCTGCGGTCGTGGGCGGCAAGGTGCTCGGCGACATCGCGAAGATCCTGAACGACACGGACGAGGATGTGTCCCTGTGCTTCAGCCGCAGCCATGTGCAGCTGAACATGGGCGCCACGCACATTGTGGCGCGCCTGCTCGAGGGCGAGTTCATCCGCTACCGTCAGATTCTGCCGCAGGAATGGCAGACGCGCGTGGCCGTGCGTCGCAGCGATCTGGGCAGCGCGATCGACCGCGCGAGCCTGATTGCGCGCGAGGGCAAGAGCAATCTGGTGTGTTTCAAGATCGACGGCGACACGCTGGACGTGACCTCCAACTCCGAAAACGGAGACATGGAGGAGAAGATCGACGTGACGACCGAGGGCAAGGACCTGACAATCGCGTTCAATGTGCGCTACATCACGGACGTGCTCAAGGCGCTTTCTGACGATGAGGTGTTCATGCGCTTTAATTCCAACGTGAGCCCGTGCGTCGTCTGCCCGACGGAGGGCGATAGCTACCTGTACCTGGTGCTGCCGGTGCGCGTGTTCAATAGCTAAGATTGTTTTATAGGCGCGAAGCGTAGAGGGGACCGGAGCCTGCCGCGCCCAGTGGGCGAAACAGGCAGGCGGAGCGTCGGGAATCGCAAGGAGCGATGGTACATCGCGACTATGCGAGTTCCCCGGACGGTTATTGTATAGGTTTGAGGGTTTATCAATTGCAGCCCAACGTAACCCATGCGCGCAGCGCCAATAAGCAAGAATCGGAAAGGAGCCGTCAGGCGACAATTACGATTCCGATCAGGTTTGAAAGAATATGACGTTTTTGCAGTGATTTTAGTGATTCTTTCAAACTTTGCTTGAATCTCAATTGTCGCCTTCGGCATGGGAAACTCGCATAGTCGCGGCAAGTTGCCGCTCCTTGCGGTTTCCTGCCTTCGGCTCCGCTGAGATTCCCGATTCTTTTCGCTTCGCGATTTGGGGTACGTTAGGGCTGCCGCCCTAAAACCTGCTTGAGGGGCATTGCCCCTCAAACTCCCCTCTTCGCTTCGCGGCGGTTTAAAGAGAGTAAAGGACATTATTTCTATGCGTGTAAAGTCGCTGAGTCTCAAAAATTTCAGAAATTACGAGCAGGCGACGATCATGCCCGACGCCGGCGTGACCGTATTCGTCGGTCCGAACGCGCAGGGCAAGACCAACATCCTCGAGGCCCTGCACCTGTGCTGCCTTGGCCGCAGCCACAGAACAGCCCGCGACGAGGAGCTCATCCGCTGGGGCGCGCCCAGCGCCCGCGTCCAGATTCAGACCACGCAGCAGGACGGTACCCACGAGGTCACCATCCTGCTGGATAAAACTCAGAAGAAAAAGAAGCTGGTTCGCATCGGCGCGCGTCCGGCGGAGCGCATCGGCGAGCTGCTGGGCCATGTCTGCGGCGTGCTCTTTTCGCCCGAGGATCTCTCCATCGTCAAGGACGGCCCGGCGGAGAGACGCCGGTTTCTGGATATGCAGCTCTCCCAGCTGCGCCCGCAATACTTCTATGCCCTGCAGCGCGCTGTGCGCACGCTCAACCAGCGCAATACGCTGCTCAAGGAGATCGCAAAAAACCCGTCCCTCCTCCCTACGCTGGATATGTGGGACGAGCAGCTCGCCATCGTCGGCACGGAAATCGCCCGCAATCGCCGCGAGGCCATCGCTATGCTCGGCGAAGAAGCAAAAAAGGCGCATGCCTCGCTCACCGGCGGCCGCGAAGAGCTGCGGCTCTGGTATGTCTCCCAGACCGCGGACGGCGCGGATGCGGCGGATCAGCTGCTTGCCCGCCTGCGCGCGGCGCGATCGGAGGATCTTCGCCGCATGACCACCACCGTGGGTATCCATCGCGACGACATGGACGTGACCATCAATGGCAAAGAGGCCAGAACCTACGCCTCCCAGGGCCAGCAGCGCAGCGCCGTGCTCTCCCTGAAGCTCGCGCAGCTGGAAATGGCCGCGCGCGAAACCGGCGAAGCGCCGATCCTCATGCTCGACGATGTGATGAGCGAGCTGGATCCCTCAAGGCGCCGCCAGCTCATCGAGCGCATTGACCGTGTGCAGACGTTTGTCACCTGCACGGACCTCAGCGACCTCGCCGGCGCGAAGCAGGGCGCGGTCTATCACGTGGAAAACGGTATACTGAGCGTGTGATGCGCCTTTTTGGGGAAGACGCCGATTTTCAAGCAATATCAGGAAAAACGAAACTTTTACCGCCATTATCCACATCTGTCCACAAATTATCCACAGTTATCCACAAAAGTGTGGAAAAGACTGTGGAGAACCTGCGGATAAGCCGGGGATAACCAAAATGCCGCAATGAACGCTCTCTTTTGAAAGAGACCAAAAAGCAAGACAGTTCTCACTTTTTGGGCATATCAATTCCAAAAGATTTTTATCAGGGTTTTGGAAAGCTCCAAAAGTGGAAAAGTGGGCTGATGCCAAGAAGCGGAACATAAAACCAGGGAAAAATCCCACATAATACGAGTACATCACGTCGATTTCAGATTTCGAAAGGATACCTGCATGGATCGCAACAAGAGGCGCGTGACGTATGTGACCGGCGCGAACAGCACGCTGAGCGGATACGGCATGAATGAAGGAAAAAAGAAGAAGAAAAACAGCAAAATAACGCAGCAGCTGCGCAGTGTTCTGGCGTTTGTGGCGCTGGCAGCGATTATTGCGCTGGCGGTGAGCTATGCGTTTTCAAATACCGGCCGGGAAAGCCTGGGCAGGGTGATGCGCATCGGCGCGACGCTCTCCCAGAACGTGACGCCGTTCGGCGAAAGCGTGATCTTCTACGACGGCACGACGCTGCACTGCATGGCCGCGACCGGCGGCAATGAATGGAGCTATCAGATCGGCACGAACGCCGACTATGACGCCACGCAGGAGCGCATCGTCGCATGGTCGGGTAACGACCTGTATATCCTTAACAGCCGCGGCCGCCTGATTTACAACAACAAGATGTCCGATGAGATTCAGTTTGCCAGCGCCGGCGGCGAGTATGTTGCGGTGTTTGTCGGCGAGCCGGACAACGGCGTGGTCTCGGTGATCAACGAGGCGGGCCAGATCGTGGACAATGTAACCATCAGCAATCAGACGCTGCTGGATATCGGATTTTTCAGAGCGCTCACATCTTCGAGCGCACAGGAGCAGGAACTGATGTGGGTGCTGGGCCTGGATACGACCGGCACGGTGATCTCCACCGAGCTGCAGACGTTCCAGCCGGGCAAGCTTTCCACGGGCAAGAGCTCTCTGGGCGAAAACATCGCTTACAAGGTCTACTCCGTGGGCGGCGAGCTTGAGGTCGTCACCACGCGCCAGATCATGCACTACAATTACCGCGTGCTTGAGGAGAGCAACCCGACGCTGATCTACGGCTATACCGTGGAAGACGTAAAGGTGAACAGCGGCATAACCTATCAGCTGCTGATCCCTGCGCAGGAGAGCCGGGAGGGCGTGCATATCAACAATGTGCGTCTGATGTACGGCGGCGTGGACCGCGTGCTGCATCTGCCCAGCGAATGCATCGCTGCGGCGCTGGGCACGCACTCCGTCTATGGATTCTCCAATAATGCGGTGTATGTGTGCAGGTTCGGTGAGACGGGCTTTGCCGCGCATGCAATGCCGATCAATGTGACGGCGGTGCTGGGCATGATCACGGATAACCGCGCGGTGGTCGCCTCCGGATCGGAGATATATGTCGTGGAGCTGCCGAGGTAATGGGGACGTTGGGGATTTCATCCCCAAGCCCCTGACTGGGGATTTCATCCCCAGACCCCATTATCGCTTCGCGTACGCGAAGCGAATATATAAGGAATATTTCTTAAAACAGCCGCGAAGCGAAGAGGGGAGTCTGAGGGGCAATGCCCCTCAGGCGGGTCTTAGGGCGGCAGCCCTAACGTCTCTTTTTAATAACGAATCCTCCCGAAAGGAGTTTTCATGAACATCATTGATATTCTGATTCTGATCATCATCGGCGTGAGCGTCATCTTCGGCATGCACCGCGGATTTATCAGCGGCGTGCTGAGCCTGGCGGCGCTCATCGGCGCGGCGGCGCTGGCGTTTATGACCAGCGGCGATCTGGCGGCGTGGCTCAAGGGCAACGAAACGCTGGTGGAAACGCTGATGTATTACACCGACGCGGGCAGCCGCGTGAGCAACCTCGATCTTTCGCTGATGAGCGTGTCGCAGGTGTCGGACGGCGCGCTTGCGCAGATTCTTGCCAGCGCAAACCTGCCTGCCGCGCTCGAAAGCGCGTTCATCACGGCCATCGAGAGCGCTTCCGCGTCCATGGCGGCGAGCGCGACGACGATCGCCGAGCTGCTCAGCCAGACGATCGTGAACGTGTCCATCTCCATCCTCAGCTTCCTGATCTGCTTTTTCCTGGCGTACGTCGTGGCGACGTTTGTCATTCATCTGGTTCAGTATGTCTTTGAACTGCCGGTGCTGCGCCACCTGGATGCGCTCATCGGCGGCATGTTCGGCCTTGTTCGCGGCGTGCTGATGGTGTTCATTCTCTTCGCGCTGATCCCGATCGTGCTGGCGGTCGCGCCGGTAGAGATCATCGAGGAGCTGATTGCCGCCTCGCGCCTGGCGCCGATGTTTGACAGCCAGCTGATTCTCTCGATTCTGCGCGGAGGAATCTGATTTAAAAACAGGAGGCATTTTGATATGGAAGTATTCTATTATCGCTGCAAGGAATGCGGCTATGTGCATCAGGTGCCCAGCTACTGGATGAGCTATGCTGCCGAGGATGAGCACGAGCAGATGCATTTCGATCCCCGGACGCAGAGCGTATGCGCCAATCAGACGCTGGATTTCGCGGGCGAAGGAAATACAGATTAAGCTGCTTAAAACCGGCGCGAAGCGATGAAGGGTGCAGGGGTTCGTATTCTCGAACTGGGGCAGAAATGAATGACAGCCCGGTGGGCTGTCAGAACTGCCCTGTCCGACGAGCGTCGAGCGAGGAGAACGATATCCCTGCCAGGGGTTTTGGGACAGCGTCCCCAAGAGGTAAATCTATATGAATTATTTCGAGTTTCTTTCTCACGTCACAACGATCCCCGGGACGAGCGGCTATGAAACGCCCGTCGCCGGGGTGTTTGCGCGTGCGTTCGAGCCGTACTGCGACGAAGTCACGGTCGATCATAACCAGAGCGTGATCGCCGTGCAGCGCGGCAATGGCAAGGGTCCCAAGATCATGCTCTGCGCGCATATCGACGAGGTCGGCCTGATGACGATGAACGTCGAGGAGGACGGCTCCGTGCGCTTCATCTCCCTGGGCGTGGCGGCGCAGACGCTGCCCGCGCAGGAGGTCAATATCCTTGCGGAGGACGGAGCGATCTATGGAGTGATCGGCGCGGTGCCGCCGCACCTGACCGCGGCCGCGGATCGCGGCGCCGTGACGCCTGTGGACGAGCTGTTCATCGATACGGGCCTTCCCTATGACGAAGTCGTGCGCCGGGTGAAGCCGGGCACGCCTGTGCAGCTTGTGGGCCGCACGACGGAGCTGGCCAATCATCATGTCGCCAGCAAGACGATGGACGACCGCGCCTGCGTGGCAATCCTGCTGGACTGCGCGCAGCAAATCTGCAAGCGCGCGCATGATGCGGACGTGTACTATGTGCTCTCCGCCTGCGAGGAACGCGGCAGCCTCGGCGCAGATATGGCGGCGGAGAATATCCGGCCGGATATGGCGTTCGTGCTCGACGTCACGCACGGCACGATGCCCGGCTGCGCGGAGGGCGAGACCTTCCCGCTGGACGTAACGGCGGTTTCCTATGGTCCGAATACGCACAGGAAGCTGGCTGGCCTGCTCAAGGAGCACGCAGAGAAGCTGCATATCAAGACGCAGGATGATATTTCAAGCGGCAATACCTGGACCGACGCATGGGAGATTCAGGTTGCTGCACAGGGCGTGCCGTGCGTGGTGATGAGCCTGCCGCTCAAGTATATGCATACGACGGTGGAAGTGGGCAATATGGCGCTGATGGCCGATCAGGCCAGGCTGCTGTGCGAGACTGTGTGCGCGATGGACGCGGGATGGGAGGAATCGCTGTGCTTTTAAAGGACATCACCGCGCTGCGCGGGCCTTCCGGCTGGGAGGATGAGGCGCGAAACGCCATCCGCAAAGAGGCTGAGGAGATTCTCACCGGTCGCGAGGGACGCGTATATGGCGATACGATGGGCAATCTCTACGCATACCGCAAGGGAACGGAGGCGCATGCGCCGCATGTGATGCTCGCTGCGCATATGGACGAGGTGGGCTTCATCATCCGCTTCGCCGGAGAGGACGGCCTGCTGCGCTTTGACTGCGTGGGCGGCGTGGATCCGCGCTGCGTGGTGTCCAAGCGGGTGTTTGTCGGCGAGAAGGCTGTGCCGGGCGTGATCGGCGTGAAGGCGATCCATCTGATGAGCGCGGCGGACCGCAAGAAAGCCCCGGATTACGACAATATCTTCATCGATATAGGCGCTAAATCCAAGGAAGAGGCCGAGAAGCTCTGCCCGCCGGGCAGCTATGCGACGTTTGAAAGCGAATACCGCGAGTTCGGCGACGGATTTGTGAAGGCAAAGGCTCTGGACGACCGCGCGGGCTGCATGATCCTGCTGGATGTGCTCAAAAACAGCGATTACGCGGGCGATATCACCTGCGTATTTACCGTGCAGGAGGAGGTTGGCCTGCGCGGCGCGAGGGTCGCCGCAAGGCGCGTAAAGCCTGATAAGGCGATCATCCTCGATACGACGACGGCCAACGATATGGGCATGGTCGACAGCCATAAGCAGGTGACCCGCTGCGGCGACGGTCCGGCGCTGACATTCATGGACAGGCGCGCGATCATCCCGCAGAAGATGCGCGATCTGGCGATGGACGCGGCGAAGAAGCGCGATATTCCCGTGCAGCAAAAGCGCGGCAACAGCGGCGGCACCGACGCAGGCGAGATTCACCTGACGGGCGAGGGCGTGGAATGTCTGGTGATCGTGATCCCCTGCCGCTACTGCCACAGCGGCGTGAGCGTGTGCAAGCTCAGCGATATCGAACATGCGAAAAGGCTGACGTTTGCGGTGCTGGAAGAGATGTAACGTTGGGGGACGTTAGGGCTGCCGCCCTAAAACCCGCCTGAGGGATGTTATCCCTCAGACTCCCTTCTTCGCTTCGCGCTGGCTTTAAGCCACTTGTTATGGGCGAATTATATTCGCCCTCGGATTGTTTCATATTTTCTTAAAACCCCTGCGAAGCAGAGAAGGGTCAAAGGATGAAATCCCTTGTCTGGTGTTTGGGGATGAAATCCCCAACGTTCCTATTGAGTTAAAAGGATAAGGAGCTGAATCAATATGAATATGCAGCTTTTGGAAAATATTCTGACTTCTTACGGACCGTCCGGTCATGAGGGACGCGTGGCGGAGGTGATCCGCGAAGCGCTTGAGGGCCATGTGGACGAGATGTACACCGACGTGATGGGCAGCCTGATCGCGGTGAAGAAGGGCGACGGCACGGGCAAGAAGATCATGGCCAGCGCGCATATGGATCATATCGGTCTGGCCGTGGTGGACGCGGACAAAAACGGCTTCCTTCGCGTGTGCAATGTCGGCGGCATCCGCGCTGCAAAGATGGTCAGCGGCCATGTAATCTTTGAAAACGGCGTGTGCGGCGTGGTCGGCGCGGATGAAAAGGTTAAGGGCGAACTGCAGGTTTCCGATCTGTATATCGACATCGGCGCGGAAACGAAGGAAGAGGCGCTGACGATGGTCGCGCTGGGCGATATGTGCGTGATGAAGCCGCGGGTGACCAGGCTGGGCGAAAACCGCCTTGCCTCTCCGGCGATGGACGACCGCATCGCCTGCTTCGTGCAGGCTGCGGCGATGCTGGAGCTGCCGGATAATCTGAAGAACGACGTGTATGCCGTCTTCTCTGTGCAGGAGGAGGTCGGCCTGCGCGGCGCGACGACGGCCGCGTATCATGTCAATCCCGATCTGGGCATCGCGGTGGACGTGACCGGCGTGGGCGACGTGCCCAAGGTTGCCACCAAGGTGCCGGTAGAATTGGGTCGCGGCGCGGCGATCAAGATCATGGACCGTTCGCTGATCTGCACGCCGAGTGTGGTGAATATGATGGAGAAGCTGGCTGAGGAGAGCGGCATCGCGCATCAGCGCGAGGTGCTGCCCTATGGCGGCACGGACGCGGGCGCAATCCAGAGGACGCGCGGCGGCGTCGCCAGCGGCGCGATCTCCATTCCCTGCCGCTATATTCATAGCGAGGCAGAGACGGTCGACCTGCGCGACGTGCAGGCTTGCATTGATCTGCTCAAGGCGTGCGTGACGGCGTAAGTTAAGGGAGGAGCAGAGCCCCTCCCCTACAGGCGGGGACCTCATCCGCCCTTCGGGCACCTTCCCCATAGGGGAAGGCTTATATAGCTGCTTGAAACCGGCGCGAAGCGAAGAAGGGTGCAGGGACAATGTCCCTGCCAGGGGTTTGGGGACGGCGTCCCTAAAAAGGAGTTTGTTTGTATGAAAGAAGCCATTCGCCTGACGAATAAGACGGCCATTGCGCTGAGAAAGAGCGCACAGAAAATCCGCACGGCGTATTTCGCAGCTGCGGTGATTGTGAGCGTGCTGCTGGGCGCGGCAGGCATTGTTCTGGGCTTTATGTGGCTGTGGGCGGTGCCGCTGATGATCGCGGCGATCGCGGTGATTGACTGCGCGCTGATGACCGCCTCGCGCAGCAGGTATCTGTCGCTGCTGGGTCAGGCGATCTGCACCGAGGCCGCGGCGAGGGAGCTGCGCACGGACAGGAGCGAGCAGAAGCGTCGCAGACAGGCGGCGAGCGATCTGATGCGCGTGAAGGCCGATATGCAGGAGACGATGAACCGGCAGCCGGGCGCACAGCCGTTCTTTGAAGAAAAGGACGACGAGGACGAGCCGGAGGACGAAACGCCGATGGCCGTCGCGCAGGATCATGCGAGCACCGACGCCCCGCGCAGGCGCAGAAGGCAAAGTCCCCTGACGCTCATCCGCAGCGAACAGGCAAAGTGAGGAATCGTTCATGGCGGCAATTCTGTATACCCTGTTGTTTTTGATGGGCGGCGCGGCGATCATCCGCACGCAGCTGCCCGGGAAAAGCCCGCTTGTGCGGGCTTTTCTGGGCTTGGCGCTGGGCCTGCTGCTTCAAATGCAGCTGCCGGCGCTGTGCGCGAATCTGTTCGATTTTACGCTCAAGGCGCATTATGTCGCGGCGGTGATCCTGCTGGCGCTTGTGGGCGTGAGCTTTGCGCTGCGCGATACGCGCGATACAAAGAAGATGACTGATGAGGACCGGAAGCTGCTGTGCACGATGATCGTGATCATCGTGCCGCTGACGGTGCTTTCCGCTTATCTGCAGTATACGCATATGCTCATGCCCGCCAGCGACGGCTCCTACTGGTGCGGCCAATCGACCTACGGCGATCTGTGCATGCATCTGTCGTTCATCACGTCCATGAGAGATATGCCCTTCCCGCCGACGTATAATCTGCTCTACGGCACGGGGCTGAACTACCCCTATCTGGCGGACTCGCTCTCAACGACCATGATGATGCTGGGCATGAATATCCAGATGGCCGTGGTCTTCCCCGGCACGCTGCTGATGGCGCTGACCTATGCGGGCTATATGCTGCTTGCCCATCAGGTGCTCGGCGGCAGGCATAAGGCCGTCGCGGCGGCGGCGCTGCTGTTCTTCTTCAACGGCGGTCTCGGCTTCCTCTATGATTTTGATATGATGGGCCGGGATCATTTCCAGAAGATTTCTGAGATCTTCACCGGCTATTATAAGACCCCGGCCAATCAGCCGGATCTCAATCTGCGCTTTTCCAATGTCATCGCCGATCTGCTGATCCCCCAGCGCGCGCTGATGGGCGGCTGGGCGATGGGTATCCCGGCGCTGATGCTGCTGATTTCCTCCATGCGCGAAAAGTCCATGCGCCAGACGATCCTGCTCTCGCTGTGGGCTTCCTGCCTGCCGCTGGTGCATACGCATACGTTCCTGGCGCTGGGCCTGTTCTCCGGCGGGTATGTGATCGGCCGCCTGATTGTGGATACAGACGATTGGAAGGGCATCCTCGCGCGTGCGGGCGTGTATCTGGGCGTCGTGCTGGTGCTCGCGCTGCCGCAGGTGCTGGGCAATGCCGTCAAGCAGACGGTCGAGGGCGGCTCGCTGCGCTTTCAGTTCAACTGGGTGAATAACTCCGGCGGACGCGGCATGATCGACGGCTACCTTTGGTTCTGGATCAAGAACGCAGGCCTGCCGTTTATCCTGATGATCCTCGCCGTGCTCGAATCCAGACGGCGCGGCTACCTCGATATCGTCATGGGCATGGCGGGCATCTTCGTGATCGCGGAGACGATCCTCTTCCAGCCCAATGAATACGACAACAACAAGCTGTTCTATATCTGGTATATGTTCGCGGTGATCCTCGCGGCGGACTATGGCTCGATTCTCATGCAGCGCATGGCCGGCCTTCGCGGACGATACGTGCTGTGTGCGCTGTTCATGGCGGTTTCGATGATGTCCGGCGCGCTGTCGATCGCGCGGGAGACGGTGAGCGGCTATCAGCTCTTCTCCCGCACGGCGGTGGAAGCCGGCAAATGGATCGACGAGAACACCGAAAAGGACGCGATCTTCATGACCGGCCAGCAGCACATCAACCCGGTATGCTCGCTGGCGGGCAGGCAGATCATCTGCGGCAGCGATCTGTACGTCTTCTTCCATGGACTGGATTACAGGGAACATGCGGACAACTGCCAGCGGTTCTACGAATTCCCGGCGCAGCACAGCTACGTGCCGGATCTGTACGGCGCGGACTATATCTACGTCAGCGATTACGAGCGGTCCGAATTCGCGGTCGATCTGGATTATCTGGACGAGCACTACGAGCTCGTGTATCAGAATCCGGACGTGCGCATCTATAAGACCGGAATCAACGAAGGATAAGACAGAAAATGATCGACAGGTTTTTGAAGTATTCGCTCGAGCGGGAAAAGAAGATCTGTGCCGTGCTGATGCAGGACGGGCAGATGATCAAGAAAAATTTGCTGGTGACGGCGATTGATCCGGACGGAAGCGGCTTTGCAGCGAAGCTGCCCGGGCGGAAAAAGGAAGTACACATCGATATAACCGATGTGCTCACCTGCGCCTATGCGCGCGGGGATCAGGGAGAATTGGAAAACCTATGATTTCGATGGATCAAAAAAGCATGATCCGCGCCATCGCCGAGCAGGTGCATGCGCTGGGCGGGCGCGCGCTGCTGGTGGGCGGATGCGTGCGCGATGAAATTCTCGGTATCCCCTACTACGACATCGACTGTGAAGTACACGGAATTAAGCCGGAGAAACTCAAGGAGCTGCTTTTGCAGATCGGCGGGATTGACGAGGGCGGCGCGCTCTACGGCATCTATACGATCCGGGGTACAGGGCTGGATATCGCCCTGCCGCGCAGGGAGCGGCGCACCGGGCCGGGACACAAGGATTTTGAAGTGCATGTCGAGCCGTTTCTTTCGCCCAAAGAGGCGGCAGCCCGGCGCGATTTTACGGTGAACGCGATCATGCGCGATGCGCTCACGGGTGAATACGTCGATCCATACGGCGGCATGGAGGATCTGAAAAACGGCGTGCTGCGCGCCGTGCCCGGCGGCCAGTTTGAGGAAGATCCGCTGCGGGTACTGCGCGGGGCGCAGTTCGCTGCCAGATTTCATCTTCAGCCGGATGAAGATACGCTTGAAAAAATGCGCCGCATGCCGGTGGGGCATCTCAGCGGAGCGCGCGTATTTCTGGAAATGAAAAAGGCGCTGGTGATGGCGGACAAGCCAAGCGTATTTTTCCGCGTTCTGGAACAGGCGAATGCGCTTGTCTGCTGGTTCCCGGAGCTTGCAGCGCTGCGCAAAACGCCGCAGAATCCCATCTATCATCCCGAGGGCGACGCATTTGAGCACACGATGATGGTGCTGGATGCTGCGGCAGAGATCCGGGATAAGATGCTCGATCCGCTTTCGTTCATGCTCGCTGCGCTCACGCATGATCTGGGCAAGTCTATATCGACAAAGAAAAACGAGAAGGGCGCGTGGGCGTCCATCGGCCACGAGCACACGGGCGTACCGCTGTGCGCGGACATGCTCACGAGGATGTGCGTTTCAAAAAGCGTGATCGCCTATGTGCAGAACATGTGCGCGCTGCATATGCGTGTGCATACCTGCTACTACGGCAAGGCGCGCGTATCGCGAACGAATCTGCTTTTCGACGAATCGGTGAATCCTGAGGAGCTTTCGTGGCTGGCCGTATGCGACAGCCGCGGAACGGGCAAGCCGAGGGAGCAGGCCGACGAGGAAGAAGCATTCATCTTCGAGCGGCTTGATGAGTACGAGCGCGTAATCAGCGCCGGTATGCCGGATGCGGGCATGCTGATGGCGCTGGGCGTCATGCCCGGGCCGGGAATAAAAAAGGCGCTTTCCTATGCCAGAGAGCAGGTGCTCTGCGGAAAGAGCATACAGCAGGCGTGCAAAGAGGCTGCGCAGAAATACGAATAAAAGAACCCTCGCCGTGAAGGCGAGGGTTTTGACTTATTCTGTTTTCTTCTTGCGCGAACCGCGGAAGGCATGCAGGGTGCGGAAGCCCTTGCGATTGCGGAAATACTGCAAAAAGCATAGCGCGACGAGCGCGACGGTGACCATAACAAGAATGTCGGTATGATTAAAGCCTGTCAGTGCGCAGATCAGCGTGATGATCGCGCTGGCGGCGGTGATCACGGTCAGGCCGAGCGCGTTGATCTTGCGGCGCTGGATGAAGGCGGAGAGTTTCTTGCGGTTGAATGCCTTGGTCATGAAAAGAGAAGCCTCCTTCTGTCGGAGAAAATGATGGATACAGTATTCTGTGCCGGCAGGAAAAAACCTGCAAAGATTTCGTTAAGAGGATGCCGCGGGAAATCCGCGCTTGTATATGATTCTATGGATGATCAAACGGAATTATCCACATAAACGCATGGAATGTGGATAACCTTTAAGCAAAGAATCATACATCCAAAGAGAGCGGCTGAGCAGGAGAGAATGATCTTTTGTTTATGCTGATTCTATTGTATCACCCGGCGCGGGAAATCACAACAACGTTGACAGGGGATTCTCCGGCGATTTATAATGCAGAGAAGGACCCTGACGGATCAGGAGGATGAACAATGGCGCGTATTTTTGCTTCTGCTCAGCAGCTTATCGGCGGCACGCCGCTGCTCGAGGCAAAGCACATCGAGAAAGAAGAAGGGCTGAAAGCGCGGCTACTGCTCAAGCTGGAGGGATTTAACCCCGGTGGATCGAGCAAGGACCGCGTAGGCCTTGCGATGATCGACGACGCGGAGCGCAGGGGGCTGCTCCAGCCCGGCAGCGTGATTATCGAGCCGACGAGCGGCAACACGGGCATCGGATTGTGCGTGGTCGCGGCAGCGCGTGGCTATCGCGCGATCATCGTGATGCCGGATTCCATGAGCATGGAACGCAGACTATTGATGACGGCCTACGGCGCAGAGCTGGTGCTCACCCCGGGCGAGGAGGGCATGAAGGGCGCGATTGAAAAAGCCGAAGAACTTGCGCGTGAGATTGAGGGCAGCTTCATCCCCGGCCAGTTTGACAACCCGGCAAACCCGCAGGCGCACTATATGACGACCGGCCCGGAGATCTGGCAGGATACGGACGGCGAGGTGGATATTTTCGTCGCGGGCGTGGGCACGGGCGGTACGATCACGGGCGTGGGAAAGTATCTGAAGGAGAAAAAGCCGGGCGTGAAGATCGTCGCGGTTGAACCGGCGGCTTCGCCGCTTATGACCAGCGGCGTCGCAGGGCCTCACGGCATTCAGGGCATCGGCGCGAACTTTTTGCCCAGCGTGCTGGATCGGAACGTGATCGACGAGATCATCCCCGTGACGGATGAGGACGCGATGGCGGCCGGGCGCGACATGGGCAGGCGCGAAGGCGTGCTGATCGGCATTTCCGCCGGCGCGTGCCTGCATGCGGCGATTGAAGTTGCCGCGAGGGAAGAAAATGCCGGGAAGACGATCGTCGCATTGATGCCCGACGCTGGCGACCGGTATCTGTCGACGGCGATGTATCAGGATTGAATCTTAAAACCGGCGCGAAGCGAAGAAGGGAGTTTGAGGGTTCGGCTTTGCCGAACTGGGGCAGGAGTGAATGACAGCCCTGTGGGCTGTCAGAGCTGCCCTGACCGACGAGCGTCGAGCGAGAAGATAGAAATCCCTCAAGCGGGTTTGGGCGGCAGCCCAACGTACCCCATGCGCGAAGCGCCTAGAAGAAAGACAGCGCATGAAGAGACAGCTGTTTAAAGCAGCTGTACTGGAATCTCAATTGTCGCCTTCGGCTTTTATGAGATTCTTGATTCCTTTCGCTTCGCGATTAGGGGAGACGTATGGGGACGCTGTCCCCATGCCCCTGGCAGGGACTTCGGTCCGGGAACCGCAATAGTCGCCTTTGGCTCCTTTGCAGTTCCAATCTCCGCTTCGCTGTTTCGCCCACTGGGCGCGCTCAGCTCCGATTCCCTTGACCCCATGTACGCTTCGCGATTACAAAAAGACACTGTGAGGGATATACGATGAACAAGCCGTACCGTTTTGAAACCATGCAGCTCCACGTGGGACAGGAGCAGGCAGATCCCGCGACCGGCGCGCGCGCCGTGCCGATCTACCAGACGACGAGCTATGTCTTTGACAGCGCCGCGCACGCGACCGCGCTGTTCGACCTCTCCGAGCAGGGCAACATCTACGGCCGCATGAACAACCCGACGCAGGATGTGCTCGAAAAGCGCATCGCGGCGCTGGAAGGCGGCGCGGCGGCCCTGGCGACGGCCAGCGGTGCGTCGGCGATCGCTTATGCGCTGCAGGCGCTGTGCAAACAGGGCGACCATATCGTCGCGCAGACGACGATCTATGGCGGCACGTATAACTTCCTCGCACACACCTTCGAGGAGAGCGGCGTGAAGACCACGTTTATCGACGCGCGCAATCTCGCCGAGGTCGAGGCTGCGATTCAGGAGAACACCAAGTGCGTCTATCTGGAGACGCTGGGCAATCCCAACAGCGACATCCCGGATATCGACGCGATCGCCGAGATTGCGCATCGCCACGGCCTGCCGCTGGTGATTGATAATACGTTCGGCACGCCGTATCTCATCCGCCCGATCGAGCATGGCGCGGACATCGTCGTGCATTCCGCGACAAAGTTTATCGGCGGCCATGGCACCTCGCTGGGCGGCGTTATCGTCGATTCCGGCAGGTTCGACTGGAAGGCGAGCGGCAAGTTCCCGCAGATCTGCGCGCCGAACCCGAGCTATCACGGCGTGGCGTTCACCGACGTATATGGCGAGGCGGCGTTCGTCGCGTATATCCGCTGCGTGCTGCTGCGCGATCTGGGCGCATGCATTTCCCCGTTCAATTGCTTCCTGCTGCTGCAGGGATTGGAGACGCTCTCCCTGCGTCTGGAGCGCCATGCGTACAATGCGGCGAAGGTTGTCGAGTTTTTAAATGGTCATGAGCAGGTGAAGAAGGTCAATCATCCGTCCCTGCCGGATCATCCGGATCATGCGCTCTACGAGCGTTATTTCCCCAATGGCGGCGCGTCGATCTTCACCATTGAGATCAATGGCGGCCGCGCGGCGGCACAGAAGTTCTGCGACAATCTCCAGCTGTTCTCCCTGCTGGCCAATGTTGCGGACATGAAGAGCCTGGTGATTCATCCGGCGACGACCACGCATGGACAGCTGACGGACGAAGAGCTTGCGCAGCAGAATATTACGCCAAGCACGATCAGGCTGTCTATCGGCTGTGAGCATATCGATGATATCCTTGCGGATCTTAAGCAGGCATTGGAAGCGCTGGAATAAAATAAAAGGACGGGAAACCGTCCTTTTTTGATGAACAGAAGGTAGATAAAGTAGCGTAAGAGCGCGCGAAGCGTACATGGGGTCAAGGGGCGAAGTCCCTTGTCAGGGGTTTGGGGATGAAATCCCCAACGTAGCCCATGCGCGAAGCGCAAGATAAGCGGGAATCAAACAGGAGCCGATAGGCGACGCTTTTGATTCTGATACACTTCGATAG
>SVGO01000028.1 GCA_015056305.1 Clostridiales bacterium
GCCGCTGCTGTGTACGAGGTGAAGGGCTTCCAGCCGATGAAGGTTGAGATCGCCGTCGACGAGGCCGGTAAGGTTGCGTCCGTGGCTGTTATCGAGCACAACGAGACCCCGGGCTTTGGCGCTGACCTGATCAATGCCGGTTTCGACGCGCTGGTTGGCCAGGACATCGCGACCGCCGCGATCGACGTGAAGTCCGGCGTGACGATGACCTCCAACGGCATCAACGAGGCGCTGAAGGCTGCCGCCGCCGCGGCTCCGGCTGTCGAGGCCGAGGCTGCTCCGGTTGAGGAAGCTGCTGCCGAGTCCGCCGCTGCTGTGTACGAGGTGAAGGGTTTCCAGCCGATGAAGGTTGAGATCGCCGTCGACGAGGCCGGTAAGGTTGCGTCCGTGGCTGTTATCGAGCACAACGAGACCCCGGGCTTTGGCGCTGACCTGATCAATGCTGGCTTCGACGCGCTGGTCGGTCAGGATATCGCGACCGCCGCGATCGATGTGAAGTCCGGCGTGACGATGACCTCCAACGGCATCAACGAGGCGCTGAAGGCTGCCGCCGCCGCGGCTCCGGCTGCTGAGGAAGCTGCTGCTCCGGTCGCTGAGGTTGCCAAGGTGTATGAAGTGGCTGTGATGGGCATGAACAGCAAGCATCCGTTCACGCTGAACATCTCTGTGGATGCTGAAGGCGTGATCGTTGCTGCTGTCTGTACGGACAACAGCGAGAATAAGGGTGCCGACGCTCTGACCGAGGAAGCCCTTGCCGCGCTGGTTGGCCAGAACATCACCGATGCCAGGTATGACGCTGTTGCCGGTGCGACTGTTACCAGCAACGCTGTCAATCAGGCGCTTGATACGATTGCGGCCTATGTCCGCGCTGAGGAGGTGCAGTAAATGAAGGAGCTTCGCAGAATCTTCATGAACGGCATCATCGACGAGAACCCCACGTTCCGCATGGTGCTGGGCATGTGTCCGACGCTGGCCATCACGACCGCTGTCAGCAACGGCATCGGTATGGGTCTGGCTGTTACGTTCGTTCTGGTTTTCTCTAACCTGGTTATCTCTCTGCTGCGCAAGGCGATTCCGGATCAGATCCGTATTCCTGCGTTCATCGTCGTTATCGCGACGTTCGTTACCATCGTTCAGCTGGTTGTTAAGGCGTTCCTCCCGGCGCTGGATGCGTCCCTGGGCGTCTTCATTCCGCTGATCGTCGTCAACTGCATCATCTTCGGCCGCGCGGAAGCGTTCGCCTTCAAGAACAAGCCGATCCCGGCGATCGTCGACGGCCTGGGCATGGGCATTGGTTTCACCATTGCCATCACCATGCTCTGTGCTGTTCGTGAGCTGTTCGGCGTGGGCACGCTGCTGGGCGTTCAGGTGATGCCGGCGAGCTACCTGCCGATGGATCTGCTGGTCAAGCCGGCAGGCGGCTTCATCGTGATGGGCCTGATGCTTGCGGCTATGAACAAGCTGCTGCCGAAGAAGGCGTAAGGAGGAAAGACAATGAACCAGATTCTTACGATCCTGATTGGCTCCATCTTTGTCAACAACTTTGCGATGTCCCGTTTCTACGGCATCTGCCCGTTCCTGGGCGTTTCCAAGAAGCTGGATACCGCGTTCGGCATGGGCATGGCGGTTACCTTCGTTATGGCCGTTGCCTCTCTGGTGGCCTATGTGGTCAACACCTTCCTGCTTGTGCCGTTTGGCCTTGAGTACCTGCAGACGATCGCCTTCATTCTGGTTATCGCCGTGCTGGTTCAGATCGTCGAAATGGCGCTCAAGAAGATGTCTCCGAGCCTGTACCAGGCGCTGGGCGTTTACCTGCCGCTGATCACCACCAACTGTGCGGTTCTCGGTGTGGCGCAGCTCAACGTTACTGAAGGCTACAACATGATCCTGTCCGTCGTTAACGGCGTTGCGTCTGCGCTGGGCTTCATGATGGCGATGTGCCTGTTTGCCGGCATCCGCGAGCGTCTGGCCGTCGGCAACATGCCCAAGTGGATGGACGGTTTCGTCGGCGCGCTGATTACTGCGGGTCTGATGGCCGTGGCCTTCAATGGCTTCAGTGGACTGATCTAAGCGTAGAGCGAGGAGGAAACAAAAGTGAGTATTACTGCTATTCTTGCCGCTGCGCTTGTCATCAGTGTGCTGGGTTTTGTCTTCGGCGCTCTGCTGGGCGTGACCGGCCGTGTTTTCGCGGTTCCGTCTAATCCCACTGTTGATGCGCTGCGTGAATGCCTGCCGGGTGCGAACTGCGGCGCCTGCGGCTATCCGGGCTGCGACGGCTATGCTGCCGCTGTTGCCGAGGGCAAGGCCGAGGTTGGCGCCTGCGCCGTCGGCGGTCCGAAGTGCACCGCTGCGATGGCTGAGATCATGGGCGTTTCTGCCAGCGCCGGCGTGCGCATGGTGGCGACCGTTGCCTGCCAGGGCCACGGTGATCACTGCGCGGAAAAGAACTATCAGGGCATCAGCGACTGTGTCGCCGCCACCCTTGTGAACAATGGCACCAAGGCCTGCCAGTATGCTTGTCTGGGCCTGGGCACCTGTGAGCGTGCTTGTCCGTTCGGTGCGATCCACGTCGATCCGGTGAAGAAGATCGCCGTCGTCGACAAGGAAAAGTGTCAGGGCTGTAAGAAGTGCGTGGCGGCCTGCCCGCAGCATGTGCTGAGCATGCAGCCGGACAACATCGTCGCGCAGATCAAGTGCCACAATCCCGAGAAGGGCAACGCCCTCAAGGAGAAGTGCGACAAGGCGTGCGTTGGCTGTGAGGCCTGCGTGAAGTCCTGTAACTTTGGCGCGCTTACCATGGAAAACGGTGTTCCGAAGTTCGACTATGAGAAGTGCGTGGGCTGCATGGCCTGTGCCGATGCCTGTCCGACTGGCGCCCTGACTGCCGAATACGAGCTCCGCAAGGAAGCGTATATCGATCCGGCCAAGTGCGTGGGCTGCACGCTGTGCGTCAAGCAGTGTAAGTTTGATGCCATCGAGGGTGCGCTCAAGCAGAAGCACAAGGTCCTTGGAGCCTGCACCGGCTGCGGTGCCTGCGCCGTGAAGTGCCCGCGCAAGGCGATCATCATGCGTGACCGCCGTGCGCCGCGCAACAAGATGGACAAGGTGAAGAAGGCTCCTGTGGCTCCGGCTGCGAAGCCTGCTGCCGCTCCGGCCCCGAAGGCTCCGGCCGCCGAACAGAAGTAATCCGTCCCAAAGATATGGATCAGAAGGGAAATGGGCAAAACCATTTCCCTTCTTTCGTTTTTGTTTAATAAAAATTGCCATAAATGCAAAAAATGAAAGATATAGACTTGATTTCTGCAAGAGTAGCGGTTATAATGGTCAAGAATACGAAATAAGGCGGTGCCTGTCATGATTGATTTCAAGTCTATCCATGCTGCGGATCCTGAGCTTTGTGCTGCGATGAAGGACGAGCTCAAGCGTCAGCGGGAGCATATCGAGCTGATCGCCTCTGAGAATTTTGTCAGCGACGCTGTGCTTGCTGCGATGGGGTCGCATTTGACCAATAAATATGCCGAAGGTTATCCGGGAAAGCGTTACTACGGCGGTTGCCAGTATGTCGACGTCGTGGAGAATCTTGCCCGCGATCGTGCAAAGCAGCTCTTTGGTGCGGAGCATGCCAACGTCCAGCCGCATTCCGGCGCGCAGGCGAATATGGCTGTGTATTTTGCGATGCTCAATCCCGGCGATACGGTGATGGGTATGAATCTGTCCCATGGCGGCCATCTTACCCATGGCAGCCCGGTGAATATGTCGGGCAAGTATTTCAATTTTGTCGCTTACGGCGTGACCGATGACGCTGAGGTTATCGATTACGACGCGCTGGAGAAGCAGGCTATGGAAGCGAAGCCCAAGCTGATCGTCGCAGGTGCGTCGGCGTATCCGCGTGTGATCGACTTTGCCCGTCTGCGCGAGATTGCCGATAAGGTGGGCTGTCTGCTGATGGTTGACATGGCGCATATTGCGGGTCTTGTTGCGGCAGGAGAGCATCCGAACCCAGTTCCGTATGCGGACTTTGTTACGACGACCACGCATAAGACGCTGCGCGGCCCGCGCGGCGGCATGATCCTGTGCAAGGAGCAGTATGCCAAGGCGATTGATAAGGCGATCTTCCCGGGCACGCAGGGCGGTCCGTTGGAGCATGTGATCGCCGGCAAGGCGGTCTGTTTCAAGGAAGCTCTCAGCGATGAGTTCAAGGCGTATCAGCATCAGATTGTGCTCAATGCAAAGGCCATGGCCGATGAGTTTACCCGTCAGGGAATTCGTCTTGTTTCCGGCGGCACGGACAACCACCTGATGCTGCTGGATCTCACCGGTACGGGCGTCACCGGCAAGGCACTCGAAGCGCTGCTTGGCGCCGCCAATATCACGGTCAACAAGAACACGATCCCGAAGGAAATGCTCAGTCCCTTCGTGACTAGCGGCGTTCGCATCGGTACACCGGCTGTGACTTCCCGCGGCATGAAGGAGCCGGAGATGGTGTTCATCGCGCAACTTGTTGCCAAGCTTGTTCGTGAGGGTGAGGCGGCTGTTGACGCCGTGAAGAAGGAAGTGCTTGCGCTCTGTGCGCGCTTCCCGCTGTACGATGGCTGTGTAAACGAATAATTCTCATTGCAAAAGCGTATCGGAAGAATAACCGGTACGCTTTTTTGCGTTACGCAGGTCCAGAGCCGAAGAAGTTTATGGTTGACAGCCGCGCGGGCAAAGGGTAAACTGAATATGTATGTTTATCGGAAGAAAGGAAGCGGACGCATTGATATATCTAGATCACGCTGCGACAACGCCGGTCAGGGCTGAAGTTCTTGCAGCTATGCTTCCGTTTTTTTCAGAGAATTATGCTAATGCCAGCAGCGGCTATGCGGCCGCAAGGATAGGCAGGACTGCCATCGACGCCGCGCGTGGCGAAGTGGCCAAGGTGATTGGCGCAAAGAAAAGCGAGATATACTTTACTTCTGGCGGCAGCGAATCCGATAACTGGGCGCTGCTGGGCGCTGCTTCTGGCAGGCCGGAGCGAAAGCATATCATTACAACAAGGATCGAGCATCACGCCGTCCTGCATGCCTGTCAGGCGCTGGAGCGCCGCGGATATGAAATCACTTATCTGGATGTTGATCGGCTGGGCAGGGTCTCTCCTAATGACTTTGAGCGTGCAATCCGCCCGGATACGCTGCTTGCCTCGGTGATGCTGGCTAATAATGAAGTCGGCACGATCGAACCCATTGCACAGCTTTCGAAAATCGCGCATGCGTACGGTGTGCTGATGCACACAGACGCCGTACAGGCTGTGGGACACATCCCCGTAGATGTTCAGATGCTTGATGTGGATCTGCTGTCCATATCCGCGCATAAATTCGGCGGTCCGAAGGGATGCGGTGCGCTGTATGTGCGAGACGGCGTAAGGATTGACAATCTGATCTATGGCGGTGCGCAGGAGAGGAGCTTGCGCGCAGGCACAGAGAATGTCCCTGCCATCGTGGGCATGGGCAAGGCAGTTTCTTTGGCTGCGACGCACATGGTGCAAAGTGCTGCGCACGTTTCCGCACTGCGGGACGTTCTGGAAGCAGAGCTTGTTAATCTGGGTGGTATCCGTGTGAACGGCGATTGCGGCAATCGTCTGCCCGGCCACCTGCATGTGTCGATCGAGGGCGCAAATACGTCGATTCTGCTGATGCGGCTGGATATGGCGGGGATTGCTGTCTCTGCGGGCAGTGCGTGTTCCTCAGGGGCGGCGGAACGCTCGCATGTCATCGAGGCAATGGGGATTTCCGGAGAAATACAGGCGGATATCCGTTTTTCTCTCGGCGAGCAGAATACAATAGAAGAGATGGCCGCGGTAGTCGAGTGCATGCGGCAGATTTTGAAGCGTTAAAAGGAGAATTGTCCTTTCATGATTTATGGCAATAAAGAAGGCATTCGCGATTCCGTGCTTGCGCAGCTGGAAACGCTGTACGATCTGGATCTGACCGGCGAAATCTTTGCGCCGGCCGAGCTGCTGGACGTGCTTGCTGCATTCACCTGCGCGATCAATCGCGAAATCAGCATTTATGTTTCTCGCAGCGGTGCTATTCTGGACATTACCATCGGCGGGCTCAACAGCGTGGATCTCAAGGACATGCATCTGCGCCGCAATACGCGCAGGCTGAGCATGATCCGCTGCATCCACACGCATCCGGGCGGAAATCCACAGCTTTCGGATGTGGATATCAGCTCGCTGCGTTCCATGCATTTTGACGCCATGGCGGCAGTCGGTGCAAAAGATGGCAAGGCGACCGGTATTCAGGCAGCTTTCTTGGGCGAGATTGTCGGCGGCGTCAACAAGGTGTTCCTGACGGACATTACGCCGGTCAAAAAGATCCCGCAGCGCGCATGGATGGACGCAATTGAGCGCGCGGACAGCGAAGTGATGATCGGCGCGAGTACCAGCACGCAGGAAGAAAAGGAGCGCGCATACCTTGTCGGTCTAGACAGCGAGCGCTCTCTGGAAGAGCTTGCCCGGCTTGCAGATACGGCCGGCGCGATCGTCGTAGGTTCGATGCTGCAGAAAAAAAGCAGGCCGGACACGGCAACCTATATCGGCAGCGGTAAAGCGGACGAGCTGGCGCTGGATTGTCAGGCGAAGGAAGCGGATATCGTGATCTTTGACGATGAGCTTTCTGGCGTGCAGACGCGTAACCTTGAAGACATTCTGCGCGGCGTGAAGGTTCTGGACCGTACGACGCTAATCCTTGATATTTTCGCGCAGCGCGCACAGTCCCGTGAGGGTCGTCTTCAGGTTGAACTGGCGCAGATGGCGTATCAGCTGCCGCGCCTGATGGGTCATGGCATTTCTATGTCTCGTCTGGGCGGCGGTATCGGCACCAGAGGCCCGGGCGAAACGCGCCTGGAGATGGACAGGCGCCGAATCCGCAGAAGGATGAGCGATCTGCGCCACGAGATCAGGGAGCTTGAAGAGCAGCGCGGCCTTCGTCGGGCACGCCGCGAGAAGAACCGCGTGCCGGTTGTTGCGCTGGTCGGCTATACCAATGCGGGCAAGTCCACGCTGCTCAACGCGCTCAGCGACGCTAACGTGCTGGCGGAGGATAAGCTCTTTGCGACGCTGGATCCTGTCGTGCGCACGGTGAAGCTGCCCAGCGGTGGCGAATTCTTGTTGGTCGATACCGTTGGATTCATCAGCAAGCTGCCGCATGCGCTGGTTGATGCCTTCCGCTCCACACTGGAAGAGGCGCTTCTGGCGGATATTTTGCTTATCATTTCTGATGGTGCGTCCGATGAAATGCTCCATCAGCATGACGTTGTGCTGGAGGTGCTTAAATCTCTCGGCGCTGAAGATAAGCCGATGATTGACGTGATCAACAAAGTGGATCTGCTGGAGAGCAGGCCTCAGTGGCCGGGCGCACATTTCATCAGCGCAAAGACCGGGGAGGGCATCGAAGAGCTTCTTGAGGAAATCAAGCGTCAGATCCGCGGCGTCCAGCGTAAGCTGCGTGTCGTGATTCCGTATGCGCAGGGCGCGCTGACGTCCATGCTCCATAGTAGCGGCAGCGTACTTTCGGAGGAATACACCGATACTGGCGTGGTGATTGATGCCTTGGCAGATGACGAACTCTACGGAAAGCTTGCCTCCAGGCTGAGCGCAAAGGCACTCACCTGGCTTGAATAACAAAGCCTGCGCTGATTAGCGCGAAGCGAAGAAAGGGTCTGGGGATGTAATCCCCAGCCAGGTTTGGGAGGGAGCCCAACGTTATGAAAGGATCGATGACATGCTTGCGATGCGGGCGATTGCGGCGCTTGCCATGGGCGCGGCGATGATGTTTGAATCCTGGGCGTTTATCATGCCGCATCAGGATCCGACGGATACGCTGATTCTGGTCAATAAATATAATCGGGCGCCTGCCGTGCCGATTACACTGGTCAAGCCGGACATACCGCCGACCCGCGAGGCGCTTTCAGAGAATATCTATATGCAGCCTAAAGCGGCGGCGGCGCTTGAGGAGCTCTTTGCCGGCGCAAAGGCCGATGGCCTCACACTGCTGGCGACCAGCGGATTCCGCAGCTATTCTACACAGAAGGCGATTTTTGAGCGAAAGCTTGAAACGATGAGTGAAAAGGCAGCCAATGCAAGCGTCGCCAAGCCAGGCTATTCTGAGCATCAGACAGGTCTGGCGATGGACGTTGAGGGGCTTTCGTCTCTGGGTATCGGTCTTGTGGATGACTTTGGCGAGACCCCGGAGGGTAAGTGGCTTGCGGAAAACTGCCATGAATACGGATTTATCATCCGTTATCCGAAGGGAAAAACGGACATTACCGGCTATATTTACGAGCCGTGGCATGTCCGATACGTAGGAAAAGAGGCGGCAGCAGAGATCGCCGCGCTTGACGTAACGTTAGAGGAGTACATCCTGATGGTGCGGGGCGACCGCGTGAAGTTCCTTGAAGGAGAGAATGCTGATGAATCTGCTGAATAAGCTATGCGCCTGCTTGCTTACATTGCTGTTGGTTTCCGCAGCGTGCTGCGCTGAAATGCTGGATCTTTCTGCTCTGGGCGATATTCAGGAAGCGCAGGTGTTTGTGGAAGAACCGGCATTGCAAAGAGAATGGACCTATCCAATTTCCTACGATCTGCTGACCACGAGCGAATATATCGTGCTGGCCAACAAAGAGAGCCTCCTGGATGAAACGTATATTCCGGATGATTTGGTCAAGGATTTGGATTGCCGAAAGATCAGCTATGACCCGATTCAAATGCGTCAGACGGCGGCTGATGCACTGTGCGCGCTATTTGACGCGGCGGAAGCGGACGGCATCTATCTGTATGCGCACTCCGGCTACCGAAGCTATCGTACACAGAATACGATGTATTATAACCGGCTGAAGAAGAACAACGGTAAGGACGACGGCGTCGTGGCTTATCCGGGCTCTTCGGATCATCAGACAGGCCTTGGTATCGACGTGATCCATAAGGCAGGCATCGGCAAGAAATTTACCGAGGCGTTCGGCGAAACCAAACAGGGCAAGTGGCTGGCCGAGAATTGCTGGGATTACGGTTTTATCATCCGCTATCAGAAGGATAAAGAGGATATCACCGAAATTATCTACGAGCCGTGGCATCTGCGTTATGTCGGTGTTCAGGTGGCGCAGTATATGCGGGATAATAACCTTTGTCTGGAAGAATTCACAGAGGAATGGAAGGAGGCCGTGGCCCAGTATGAGGCTGCGGGTATGTGAATATGAGAATCATCGATATTTCGCAGGAAATCCGCTCCGATATGACGGTATACCCCGGCGACCCGCGCTTCCACAGCCATCAGGTCAGCAGCTTCAAGCAGGGCGGCATTTGCGAGGTCAGCGAATTGACCATTGGCAGCCATTGCGGCACGCATATCGACGCGCCTCTGCATATGATTCCCGGCGGGGCGACGCTTGAAAAGATGCCGTTGGATTGCTTCATCGGTCCGTGCCGAGTGCTAACGCTGCCAACTAGCGTAGTCACGGAAAAGATGCTCATTGAGCATGATGTCAAGGCAGGCGAGCGCATTCTGCTTCGCACGGATCCTAAGGCAGTCTATACGCCCAAGAACGGCGAGTTCAATCCGGCTGTGCTCAGCGTTCGCGCGGCGCAGTACCTGGCTCAGACTGGTGTGAAACTTGTGGGTATTGATGCGCCGACGGTGGAGAATATGGAGATCTGCGACGGAGAAATCCATCGCACGCTGCTTTCTGGCGGCGTAGCGATTCTGGAAGGCCTGCTTCTGGATAAGGCGGACAAGGAAAACTATTATCTCAGCGCGCTTCCCCTGTCTTTGACCGGAGAGAACGGCGCGCCCTGCAGAGCTGTGCTCGTCGAAGAATAATTGTGATTGCCACAACGCAAAAGCGGTGGTATAATAAAAACAGCAAGTACATATTTTCGCGCAAGAAGAGAGAGGAGAATCATCCCATGAACATCCTTTTGACTGGCGGCGCCGGTTTTATCGGTTCTCATACCGGCGTGGAGCTGCTCAATGCAGGCCATAGTGTTGTTGTTGTCGATAATCTCTACAACAGCAGCGAGAAGTCTCTGGAGCGTGTGCAGGAGCTGACTGGCAAAACCGTCAAGTTCTACAACGCAGACTGCTGTGATTTCGCGGCGATGGATAAGATCTTCGCGGAGAATGAGATCGACGCAGTAATCCACTTTGCGGCGTATAAGGCTGTTGGCGAGTCTGTGGCCAAGCCGATGGAATACTATCGCAACAACATCGACGCGACCCTGACCGTCTGCGAGGCGATGAAGAAGCACGGCGTCAAGCGCTTCATCTTCAGCTCTTCTGCGACGGTATATGGCATTCCGGATCATATGCCGCTGGATGAGACCATGCCGACCAGCTGCACCAATCCGTATGGCTGGACCAAGTATATGAACGAGCGCATTCTGTCCGATATTTCCGCGGCAAACAAGGATTGGTCCGTCGTGCTCCTGCGCTATTTCAACCCGATCGGTGCACATGAGAGCGGCCGCATCGGCGAGATGCCCAATGGTATTCCGAACAACCTGATGCCGTTCATCACGCAGGTTGCCTCCGGCAAGCGCGAGTTCCTGTCCGTCTTCGGCAACGACTATCCGACACCGGACGGCACCGGCGTGCGCGATTATATCCACGTTGTCGATCTGGCCAAGGGCCATGTCGCTGCGGCGAACTATGCGATGACTCATACCGGCACCGAGATCGTCAATCTGGGCACCGGTCATGGCTATAGCGTGCTGGACCTCGTCAATGCCTTCGAGAAGGTCAATGGCGTGAAGGTCCCGTATAAGATCGTCGATCGCCGCCCGGGCGATATCGCCGAGTGCTGGGCTGATCCCAAGAAGGCGAAGGAAGACCTCGGCTGGGTTGCTGAGAAGGGCCTTGAGGAGATGTGCCGCGACGCGTGGCGCTGGCAGACCCAGAACCCGAACGGCTACGAAGACTAAATCGATATGATAAAAGGAGATCTGCATGAGCAGATCTCCTTTTTGCTGTGCTGCTTAAATCCGCCGCGAAGAGGGAGTCTGAGGGATGAAATCCATCAGGCAGGTTTTAGGGCGGCAGCCCTAACGTTTCCCTTAAATCTTACTTACGTTCTTGGGCACCAGGAACATGAAGATTGCACCGCCCATAACGAACATGAACATGACCGCCAGCACGCCGTAATTGGTGACGCCGGTAATCTGGGCGACGACGCCGAAGAGCGCAGGGCCGATGACGGCGGAGAACTTACCGAACACATCGAAGAAACCGAAGTATTCGCTGGCTTGCTCAGCCGGAACAAGCTTGCCATAGAAGGAACGGGACAGCGCCTGAATGCCGCCTTGCGCGGTGCCCACCAGCACGGCCAGCGTCAGGAAATCCTTCATTTCCTTGAGATTAAAGCCCAGGAAGCAGACGACCATGTAGGTCGCGATGCCAAAGAGAATCATGTTGCGCGCGCCGAATTTTCCGGACAGCTTGCCATAAAGAATGGCAAAGGGGAACGCCACGATCTGAACGACGAGCAGGATGACCATCATGTCCATGCTCTCCAGACCGCAGGAAGCGCCGAAAACTGTCGCCATATGGATGATCGTGCCCACGCCGTCGATATAGAAGAAATAGGCGATCAGGAAGAAGAAAATGCTCCTGTTACTAAGAATCATAGTGAGCGTCTTCCTCATGTTGCGCATTGTGTGCGCCATCATGTCGCTGTCCGGTTCAATGGCATGCCTCTGGCGAACATGGCGCAGCATCGGAATCGAGAAAACCAGCCACCAGACAGCAGTCAGAACAAAAGAGAACTTCGTAGCCGGTATGGTCGCAATGCCAAAGCTGCTGCCAAACTGGATCAGAACGAGAGAGATAATCAGCGGAATGGTGGAGCCGCCGATATAGCCCAGGCCGTATCCAACGGAGGATACGCGGTCCATGCGGGAAATGTCGGTGACGTCCAGCAGGAAGCTGTCGTAATAAATGCACGAGCCGGAAAAGCCGAGCGTGCCGAGAATGTAAAACAGCAGCAAACCCTGCCAGCTATTTGTGATTGCCAGCAGGAACGTGCTTACCACACCCAGCAGCATGAATGCAGTAAAGAGGCGCTTTTTCATGTTCCGGAAATCGCCCAGCGTACCCAGAAAGGGCGCGAGCACCGCGCAGATCAGCGTGCCGAAGGAGGTCGCGTAGCCCCAGTATGCGGTTGAATCCACACTGGAAACGCCGCCGCTCTGCGCAACATTCTGGAAGAAGACGGGGAGAATGATAGCCGCCACAATGGCAGAGAACGAAGAATTGGCCCAGTCATAGAGCATCCAGGATTTTTCTTCTCGTGTGTAGTGCTTAAGCATCGGTGCCTCCTTGTGTGCTGTACATGTGCAGATCGTTGTTGATATAACTGGCGAGGATTTCGTTGATCTTCGCATTCTTGCCGCCGCCGGCCACAATCACATCGGCGAATTGCTCGTAATTGCGGATGTATTGATCGAACATCGGCTTGACCGTCGTCGTGTACTGCATGGAGATGTTGTCGATAGCGCGTCCGCGCTCGTTGATGTCGCGCTGAATTCTTCGAAGCAGACAGATATCGGAATCCACACGGACATAGAGCTTGAGATCCATCAGCTTACGCAGGCGCGCGTCGTAAAACGCATGGATGCCTTCGACGATGATGACGTCATGCGGCTCAAGGTATTCCTCTTTTTGCGGTGCGCGGCGGTGGTTGGGATAATCATATTCCTTGCGCAGCACGCGCTTGCCTGCGAGCAGGGAATGGATATCCTCCAGCAGCAGGTCGTGATCGAAGATGGCAGGCTCGTCGTAGTTGAGCGCGCAGCGCTCTTCAAAGGACATGTCGGGGTGATCATAATAGTAGGCGTCCTGATTGATGATCAGGATGCTTTTGTTCACCATGCGGGCCAGTTCCTCTGCCAGCGTGGATTTGCCGCTGCCGCTTGCGCCGCAGATACCGATAAACAGCATGCGTATCACTCCTTTGTCATCATATGCGAATCAAGCTTCTTCCTGAAGAGCAGCTTCGGCGTTTTCCCAGGCTTCGTAGAGCTGGGCAAGCTCATTTTGCGCCTGCTGATAGATTTTTTGTACCTCGGCGGCACGTTTGACGTCGGTATAGAGATCCGGATCGCTCATCTGCTCCTCAAGCTTTGCAATCTCCTCTTCCTTGATACCAACGGCCTTCTCGGCTTCCTGCGCGCGTACTTTGAGCTGGCGCAGTGCCTGCTTGCTCATCTTTTCGCGGCGCTTTTCTTTTTCCAGCTCAGTTTTCGTCTTGCCGGCGACGACTTCCTGTTCGACGGGCCGATTCTTCTTTTCCAGATAATCGTCGTAGTTGCCCATGTATTCCGTCACACCGTCGGGCATCATTTCAATGACACGATCTGCGATGCGGTTGATAAAGTAGCGGTCGTGCGATACGGTGATAATCGTGCCGCCAAAGCTGGAGAGTGCGTCTTCGAGCACTTCGCGGGAATCCATGTCCAAATGGTTGGTCGGCTCGTCCAGCAGCAGCAGATTATCCTTGCGAAGCATCAGCGCCGTCAGCGCAACGCGGCCCTTTTCGCCGCCAGAGAGTGTCTTGATCGGCTGGAAGACATCGTCGCCGGTAAACAGGAACATGCCCAGCGCGCCGCGCACGTCAGACTGCTCCATGCGCGGGAAGCGATCCCAGACCTCGTCGAGCACGGTTTTCTCGGGAGCCAGAGAGCTCTGGTGCTGGTCGTAGTAGCCCAGATCGACATTGGAACCATAGCGGATATCGCCGCTGTCACTGGCAACGTCGCCGGTAATCAGCTTGATAAGGGTTGATTTGCCTACGCCGTTGGGCCCGATGAGCGCGATCCGGTCGCCGGAGCGCACATGCAGAGAGAAGTTGGAGAAAAGGTGCTTTTCTCCGAAGGACTTGCTGACTTCATTGATGCGCAGTACGTCCTCTCCGGTGCGCCGCCTGGCCTCAAAGCGAAAGCGGATCGCGCGCTCATCGACCGGCTTTTCAAGCCTTTCCATGCGTTCGAGCGCTTTTTCGCGGCTTTCTGCGGCCCTGATGGACTTCTCCCGGTTGAACATTCTGTAGCGGGCAATGATCGCCTGCTGACGCTCGATTTCCTTCTGCTGCAGTTCATAGGCGCGGATGCGCGTTTCGAAGCGCTCCTCGCGCTGGGCAATGTATCGGGTGTAGTTGCCGTTATACTGCTCAGCGGTGCCCATCAGAATTTCGACCATGCCGGTGCACACGTGATCCAGGAAATAGCGGTCGTGAGAGATTACCAGCACTGTGCCGCGATAGGCAGACAGATAGTTTTCCAGCCAGCCCAGCGTTTCCATATCCAGATGGTTGGTTGGTTCGTCCAGCAGCAGCAGGTCAGGCTTTTGCAGCAGGAGACGTGCCAGACAGAGGCGGGTCTTTTCGCCGCCGGAGAGGGAATCGACATTCTGCTCATACTGTGAGGGTTTGAAACCCAGGCCATTGAGCACGCCGGATACCATGCTCTTCCATGCGTATCCGTCTGCATCCTCAAACCTGCGCGTCAGCTTGTCATAGTCCGCACTCAAACGATTGAACAGCGACAGGTCGGTATGCGCATGCTCCATCTCAGCCTCCAGGGTGCGCAGCCGCTTTTCCATCTCGAAGACGGGCTCGTATACTTTTTCAAGCTCCGCCCAGACGCTCGCACCGCTGGTGACCATGTCCTGCTGGGCGAGATAGCCGATGCGCGTGCCGCGGACAATGGATATTTCGCCGCTGTCTGGGGTATCCAGTCCGGCGATGATGCGCATCAGGGTGGATTTGCCGCAGCCGTTTACGCCCACAAGACCAATGCGGTCGCCCTGCTGAAGGGTGAAAGAGACGTCCTTCAGCACGACATTCACGCCAAAGGCCTTGGCGATATTCTGCGCGCTCAATACGATCATGTTTGCTTTGCTCCTATCTATGAACAATCCGAAATTGTATGTAAACCATATCATCTTATTATACGATACCTGGCAGACGGACGCAAGGCAATTTTGACCGGCGCGAGAAAGAAGCGAAGGGGAAGAAATTCCGCTTGCGCAAACATCGAAATACGCGTATAATGAAGAAGGTCAAAGAAAGTTTAATTTCGTAAGTGAGGTGTTTCATATGAGACTGTTGAGCGATTCTATAGAGGATTTCATCAAGACGCTCCTGGAAGATGAGACGCATGAAATAGAGCTGAGAAGGAATGAACTGGCGGAGCATTTTCAGTGTGCACCCTCGCAGATCAATTACGTCCTTGCAACGCGCTTTACGCCGGATCACGGCTATGTGATCGAGTCCAGGCGCGGCGGCGGCGGTTATATCCGCATTGTCCGCCTGGCCGCAACAAGTCGGGAGGAATTGCTTCAGTCACTCTATCAGCGCATTGGCACGTCGATCAGCGGCGCAGACGCTGCGAGGATCGTCGAGCATCTGAAAATGGAGAAGATTGTGACGCCGGATGAGGCAAGCCTGATGCTTGCTGCGCTTTCACCGCAGGCTGTTCCGCTTCCGCTGGCGATGAAGGATGCGCTTTGCGCCGGAACGCTGCGAAGCATGATCCTCGCGCTGGCCAAGCGCAGAATCTGATGGCACGGACAGGAGGAATGCGAAGTGAATATACCCAAAGGATTCACGCAAGGCGCGATGAAAGCGCTGGTGCAGGCGCAGATCAGCGCGGCCTCCATGGGACAGGAAAGGATGGGAACCGGCCATCTGGTCATCGGTCTTTGCAGGGTAAACGACGAGTTGACGCAATGCATTATCGGAGATCTGTCACTGCAGGAGCTTGAGCAGGAGATACTCAGCCGTTACGGGCGCGGCGAAGCGGGCTTTTCCCGGATTACAGGCGTGACGCCGCATGCGCAGCGCGTGCTTCTGCGAGCGCTGAGTTATGCCAATCCTGAGAAGAAGACGCTGGCGGCAGTTGCGCATATCTGGAAAGAGTTGCTTTATGAAGATGGCTGTTGTGGCTTGAATGTCCTTCTTGAGTTCGGAAAGACCATCGAAGGGATGCGCTCTGCTTTGACGGACGCAGCGGGAGAGATCGAGAGGCCCATGGCTGCAAAAAGCATCGGAGCGTCACCTGAGCCGATTTCCGGCCAGGAAGCGGTCGCAGCACAGCACGCTGAGCAAAAGCAGAAAGAAGAGGAAAGGCCCAGGGAGCAGATTCTGGGTCAGTATGCGCGCAATCTGACGCAGGCTGCGGCTTGCGGCGAGCTTGAGCCGCTCATCGGCCGTCAGGCGGAAGTGGAATCGATGATCCGCGTGCTGGGCAAAAAGACCAAGAACAATCCGCTGCTCATTGGTGAGCCGGGTGTGGGCAAGTCTGCATTGGCGGAGGGCCTTGCCAGCCGCATTGCGCAGGGAAACGTGCCGCCGATGCTTAGGGATGTGCAGATTTATGCGCTGGACATGGCGCAGGTGATCGCTGGCAGCAAGTATCGCGGCGAATTTGAAGAGAGAATCAAGAAGGTGCTCTCCTGCGTGCAGGAGATGGGCAATGTCATTCTGTTTATCGATGAGATGCATACGCTTATCGGAGCGGGAAGCTCGAGCGAAGGCTCTATGGATGCGGCCAATCTGCTCAAGCCTGCGCTCGCCCGAGGGCAGGTGCGCGTCATCGGCGCGACAACCTATAAAGAGTATCGCAAGTATGTCGAAAAGGACGCTGCGCTTGCGCGGCGCTTCCAGAGAATCGACGTGCGCGAGCCGGATCAGGAAGAGACGCTAAAAATTCTTTCCGGGCTTCGCGAACGCTATGAGGACTATCATCAGGTAAGGATCGCGGACGATGCGCTTCTTTCTGCCGTCGAGCTTTCTGCGCGTTTTGTCACAGACAGGTGGATGCCGGATAAGGCAATCGACTTGATTGACGAAGCGGCTTCCATGGCGAAGCTTTCTGACTGGACAAAGGAGCGGACTCTGGACGAGGTCGTGATCCATACGTCCGATGTGGCCAGGGTGATCAGCCAGTGGACCGGCGTCCCGGTGGAGCGTATCGGCGCGAATCAGCAGCAGGATATTCTGAATCTGGAATCTCGCCTGAAGCAGCGCATTGTCGGTCAGGATGAAGCTGTGTCCTCGGTTGCCCGTGCGCTTCGCCGATCCCGCGCAGGTCTTGGTGATCCAACGCGTCCTTTGGGCGTATTTATGTTGCTGGGTCCCTCTGGCGTGGGCAAAACGGAGCTTTGCAAGGCGCTCAGCGAGGCGCTCTTTGGCAGCGAGGAATCCTTGATTCGTATTGATATGTCCGAGTATAGCGAGGAGGCGACGGCCTCACGGCTGATCGGCTCGCCGCCAGGCTATGTTGGCCACGGAGAAGGTGGTCAGCTGACGGACGCCGTGCTCAAGCGGCCTTATAGTGTCGTGCTGTTCGACGAGATTGAAAAGGCGCATCCCAAAATTTTCAGCCTGCTGCTTCAGCTGCTCGACGATGGACAGCTGACGGACAGCGTGGGTCGAAAGGTCAATTTCAAAAATACCATTGTTGTCATGACGTCCAACGCAGGCGTGTCCTTTGATATGGAAAAGCGTCTGGGCTTCAGTACCAGATCGCAGAGCAGCGATCATAGCAAGGCCATCATGGCTCAGGTGAAGCAGACATTCCGTCCGGAATTCCTGGGGCGCATTGACGAGCTGATTGTGATGCGCAGCCTTGCAAAGCAGGACGGCGAGCGCATCGCGGCGCTGATGCTTGGCAGAATTGCGCAGCAGTTGGGCAAGCAGGGTATCATGCTGGAGTATGGCGACGATGTGATTGCAAGTCTTGCAGAGGAAGGCGTGGACGCTATGAGCGGCGCGCGCAACCTGAAAAGGGTCATTTCCAGACGCGTCGAAGATCTGCTCAGCGACTATCTGCTTCTGGGCAATCACGCAGGAGAGCGGATCGTGCTGCAGATGGCAGACGGGCAGATCCGGATTGCCAGCGAACAGGAAGAACTGGTATTGGCGTAAGGTCAAAGGCGGGGCATGTTCCCGCCTTTGATTTATGATCAAGATTTGCTTGCACAGTGCACGCAGATGTTTTACAATAGAATGGTATGAAATCGAAGATATGATGGGCAGAAGATGGGAGGGAAACGCAGTATGAATCTGGAGCAGCTTCTGGACAGGCTGAAGCATACGCCCGCCTTTATGAAAAACGTCACGCATTGGGAGACGATTCCGGCCAGAGAAGCCGTCTATGAGGCGTTTCCGCCAACGCTGGATGAACGGATTGCACCCGTTCTTGCCAAGAGAGGCGTGTATCAGCTCTACAGCCATCAGCGTCAGGCATTCGATCTTGCGGCGCAGAAAAAGGACATCTGCGTCGTGACGCCGACGGCCTCCGGCAAGACGATGTGCTATAATCTGCCGGTGCTCAATACCATTTTGCATGAGCCGGATGCCCGTGCGCTGTATCTGTTCCCGACGAAGGCACTTTCCGCCGATCAGGTTTCCGAGCTGTATGAGCTCATCGAAGCAATGGGCGTCGATGTGAAAACCTACACCTACGATGGCGATACGCCCGCTGCTGCACGCCGTCAGGTCCGTCAGGCAGGACATATCGTCGTCACCAATCCGGATATGCTGCATTCCGGTATTCTTCCGCATCACACCAAATGGGTCAAGCTTTTTGAGAATCTGCGCTATATCGTCATCGACGAAATCCATTCCTATCGCGGTGTGTTCGGATCCAATCTGGCCAATGTCATTCGAAGGCTGCTTCGCCTGTGTCATTTCTACGGATCCAATCCGCAGTTCATCTGCTGCTCGGCGACGATCGCCAATCCGGCGGAACTTGCTATGACGCTCATCGGGCACCCGGTAGAGCTCATCGACAAGAACGGCGCGGCGAGCGGAGAAAAACATATCGTTTTCTATAATCCGCCGGTGGTCAATCGTCAGCTCGGCGTGCGCAAGTCTGTTCTACAGGAGACGCTGCGCATCGCCTCAATGCTGGTGGATAACGACATTTCAACCATCGTCTTCGGAAAATCAAGGCTGACGGTTGAGGTGCTCACGCGGCATCTGAAGGAGCGTGTGCGGGACCCGTTGGGCAATGCCGGCCGCGTGCGCGGCTATCGCGGCGGTTATCTGCCTACGTTGAGGCGTGAGATTGAGCGTGGCCTCAGAAAAGGAGAGATTCGAGCGGTCGTTTCGACGAACGCATTGGAACTCGGCATTGATATCGGTCAGCTCGACGCCTGTGTGATGTGCGGTTATCCGGGTTCTATTGCCAGCACCTGGCAGGAAGCGGGCCGCGCAGGACGAAGAAAGAACACCGCGCTGACGGTTGTGGTTGCCTCCTCTTCTGCGCTGGATCAGTATATCGTGGGTCATCCGGAGTATTTCTTTGGCCAGTCGCCGGAAAATGCGCTGGTACATCCGGATAACCTGTATGTTCTGCTCAGCCATGTGAAGTGCGCTGCCTATGAGCTGCCGTTTGAGGCGGGAGAATCCTATGCCAGCGGCGTTTCCACGCAGGAGCTGCTGGATTACCTTTGCGAGGAACGCATCCTCAATCTGACCGGGAATCGCTATTACTGGATGGCAGAGGAATTCCCGGCGGCGGATTTGTCTTTGCGGTCTGTCACCAGCGAAAACTTCGTGATTATCGATATCAGCAACGCTGCGCATCACAATGTCATCGGCGAAATGGACCGCTATACGGTGCCGATGCTGCTGCATGAGCATGCGATTTACATGCACGAAGGCCAGCAGTATCAGGTGGAAAAGCTGGACTTTACAGAAAAGAAAGCATATGTCCGCAGCGTAGACGTGGATTACTACACCGATGCAGATCTTAATACCAGCGTGAAGGTGCTCGACGTGCTCAAGGAACAGGCGCTCGGCAGCGGAACGCTTGCCTATGGCGAGGTACTGGTCACATGGCTTGTGACCATGTTCAAGAAATTCAAGCTTGATACGCAGGAGACGCTGGGCTTCGGCCCGGTCGATCTGCCGGAGCTGGAAATGCCGACCAACGCGTGCTGGTGGGCGCTGGATGAATCTCTGACCGGCGGCTTGTCCATGGACGACCTTCAGGGCGGCATGCTGGGCATCGCCAATGCGCTCCGCCAGATTATACCGCTGTATCTGATGTGTTCACCGGGCGATATCTGCGTGCAGTATCGTGTGCGCGATCCATTTACGAAGCTGCCGACGATTCTGGTGTTTGACAATTATGCCGGGGGCATCGGTCTGAGCGAGCGCGTATACGGCATGCGCAATCTGATTTTCAGCGACGTGCATGCCCTGATCAAGGCATGCGCCTGCGAGGCTGGCTGTCCGTCGTGCGTCGGACCGCTGGCTGAGGTGGGCGTACGAGGAAAAGAGACGGCGCTGCTGCTCACAGAAAGGCTGATGGCGCTATGAGAAACCTGCGTGAGCGGCTCATGGCTGTAGCTTCCAGCAAGCCGAGTCAGCCGCAAGATGCGCCGGTTAAAAAAGAACCATTCTTTTGCCGGGAACAAATCGTCCCGATCGGGGAGCTGCGCGGGGTCGAGCATACGACGCTGGATGAGATTCGTGCATGCGATCCGCTTTTCACTGGAAATGTTTGGGATATCCGCCGCGTTTTGTTTCTGGATACAGAGACGACAGGGCTCAGTGGCGGCGCAGGCACGGTTGCGTTTGAAATTGGCGTTGGTTTCGTTGATCACCGCGGCATGGTCATCAGGCAGTATATCATGCGCGATTACAGCGAAGAAGGACCCATGCTGGAAGCGATCGCTGATTTGTTCAGACGCTTCGACACGGTCGTGTCGTTCAATGGAAAAGCGTTTGACCTGCCGTTGCTCGAATCGCGCATGGTCATGAATCGGATTCGCTTGTCCGTTACGCAGATGCCGCAGCTGGATCTTCTGCATGCGGCCAGGCGGGTATACAAGCTGCGTCTGAAGCGCTGCAATCTTTCAACACTGGAAGAGGCTGTGCTCGGTCAACGGCGCTGTGACGATCTTCCAGGCTCACAGGTCCCTCAGCGCTATTTTGACTATATCCGAACGAAGGAATTCTCCTTATTGGAAGATGTGCTGCGGCATAACTTCGATGACGTGAAGAGTCTTGCGGTTCTGACGGGTCATCTTTGCGCCGTATTCAGAGAGCCGCAGACGCTTGCCCATCCGCTGGATCTCTTTGGCGTGGGAAGGACGCTCATGCGGGGCGGACGGACGCAGAAAGCGCGAACCTGCTTCAAAATTCTGGGGCACAGTACGCTTTCTGCACAGGCGCACATGCATCTGGCGGTCAGCTATAAAAAAGAAAAGGAATGGGCGCAAGCCGCACAGACCTGCCAGACCATGATTGCAAAAGGAGATGGCGGTATTTGGCCGTATATTGAAATGGCCAAATACTATGAGCATGTGGTCCGGGATATTCCGCGCGCGCTGCATTATGCCAATGGCGCGCTGCGCTATGCGCTCAATACCGCGCCTCTGCGGGGAGAGGACGAGGGGCAGACAGCGCTGATCAGAAAGCGTATCGACCGATTGAAAAATAAACAGAAGAAAGAATCCGATACGGATATGCAGGAGGAAAGAAAGCTATGAGTTTCATGGGCAATATGGCCGGCAACAAGGCGCTGAGCGCGCACAGCAAAGGCGATTACAGAACGGCGCTGAAGCTTTATGACGAAGCCTATGCCAAGGGCATGGACAAGCCGAGGCTTTTGCGCAGCTACTGTGTGCTGCTGATTCGTACCAGCCAGTTTGACCGGGCGCTGGAGGTTATCAAGAAGCTTGAAAAGCTGCCGCTGGATGCGAAGGGGAAGACCGACCTGCATATTAATTATGCAATCATCCTCTGGAAGAAGGGCCATCTGGACCGCGCGCTGGAGATTCTCGAGGATGAATTCCGTCACACGAAGAACGGCACGCTTTACAGCATCATCGGTTATCTGAAGATTGAGCAGGGCAATGCCGAAGAGGCGATTCGCTTCAACAAGGAAGCAATCGAGTATGATGAGGAAGACGCCGTCTTTCTGGATAATCTTGGTCAGTCGTATTATCGCCTTCTGAGCGACAAGGAGACGGCGAAGATCTACTTTGACAAGGCGATCGCCATCAGACCCAAGTCGATCGATACCAACTATTTCCTTGCGCTCTATGACATCGAGAATGGCGATATCGAGAGCGCGAAGGATCGTCTGGATATCGCTCGTCTGGGCATGACCTCGCCGCTCAACTATGCGACGCCTGAAATGATCGACGCCAAGCGCGACGAACTCAGAGGCCTGTAAACTGAAAAACAGCAATCATCTGTATTGCAAAAAGCACCATATGGAGAAACAGCTCCGCATGGTGCTTTTGTTATTGTGCTTGCTGGGAAAGGGCTGGTAGCAGGTTTCTGAGCCCGGCAAAAAAGCCTGACGAAGACTTGGAGGCAACCTGAGCCAACTGTACAGCCTGTTTTCCCTCCAGCCAGATACCCTGCTGAAGCAGTTCTTCGTGAATAGGGATGACCCGGTAGGTATACAGTACGCCGGGAACGGCGCTTTGATCGCTGTATGTTACGCTTTGCCCACTTGTCCCCATGATTTCGGTAAGAATCACGGATTCGCCCACAGCATCGCGCTGAATTCGGTAACGCGCAGCGTCTGTCGCTTTGAAGTGCAGTTCAGGAAAACCGCCGGCGTCGTGCGCAACATAGAACGAAGCAGGAGCTGCTGGTGCGTTCCATATATCGGAGACTGCATACGGTCTGTTGCTGACAGTGAAGACTTCGCTCATGCGGTAATCCTTGGGCGTGGCATCTCCGGCCAGCATGACCGAACCGCGTGCAGTAATAGCCCGTTTATCCAACGTCAGCCAGATCATGCCGTCAGGCGAAGTGAACTGGGGTTTATCGCGATCGGTATAAACGCCTTTGAAAAACGCTGCGGCCACAGACGCTGTGTTTTTACCGCCTGTAATGCCGTTGGGAATCTTGTGCTTCGAGTCGGTTTGGTCAAAACCCATCCATACGCTGACGGACAACTCGCTGTTGTATGCGGCCATCCAGATGTCTCGGTTTCCGCCGGTCATGGAGACTGTGCCAGTTTTACCTGCGATAGGGGTGTTGGCAGAGAGCATGCGTGTTCCAGTTCCGCTGGATACAACGGACTGAAGCAGAGACGTCATCAGATACGCATTCTGTTCGCTGATCACACGTTTTCCGTCGCTGTTTCGCTGATATACAACGTCACCGCTGGGAGATGTGATTTTCTCTATGCAGTATGGTGTGTGGTATATGCCGCCGTTGGCGTAAGGAACGTATGCAGCGGCCAACTCAACCGGTGTGACGCCGTGCGTCATGGATCCGAGTGCCAGAGAGAGATTGCGATCGCTTTCCAGTGTGGGGATGCCCATCTTATTCAGATAGCTGATGGCAGTGTCGATGCCGATCTCTTCCAGGAGACGGACGGCAGGCGTATTGAGTGAATTGCGAACCGCTGTACGGAGCGTTACCTTGCCGTAATATTTGTCTCCGGCGTTTTGCGGCGTATATCCGCCGGAAAAGCTTGTTTTTTCGTCAAGCAGCACCGATGCAGTTGTATAGCCCTTTTCAAGGGCAGGACCATACACGCTCAACGGCTTGAGTGCGGATCCCGGTTGCCTGCGCATCTGCGTGGCGCGGTTAAGTCCGCGCTTGACGGAATAATCTCGGCCGCCAATCATGGCACGAATCGCGCCCGAATGGGTATCGATGACGGCCATAGCGCTCTGTACGGGCGTGCCGTCCGATGCATTTGCCGGAAAAAGACTCTTGTTTTCGTATATGCGGTCGGCTGTCTTCTGAAGATCGGGATCGTATGCAGTATAGATGGAATAGCCGCTGCGGATTACCTCGTCAGTTGTCATGCCGAGCAGCCGTCCGCTCTCGGTGATCACTTCATCGACATACCAGTTGTACAGCTTTGGTTCGGTACTTTCAGCGATGACCCAGACGCTCTCGGCGCAGGCGGCTTCAAATTCGCTCTGCGTGATAAAGCCGTTTTCTGCCATAGTGGACAGAATATAGTTTCGCCGGGATTGATTGCTTTGCGGGCTGATATGCGGCGCATAGACGGATGGCGCCTTGATGGAGGCGGCGAGGCTAGCGCTTTGGACGAGGGTGAGATCCTGTGCATCTACGCCGAAAAAGGTGCGCGCAGCGGCCTGGATGCCATATGCGCCCCGCCCAAAGTATACGGTATTCAGGTACATTTCCAGAATTTCATCCTTGCTGTACTGTCTTTCAATCTGAAAGGCAAGATAAACCTCCTCAAGCTTTCTTCTGATGGTTTTTTGGCTGCTCAGATGGGTCAGCTTAGCCAGCTGCTGTGTGATGGTACTGGCGCCTTCTGCCAGCGAACCGCTTTTCAGATTGGTTCTTAATGCGCCCAGAATCCGATAGACATCGATGCCTCTGTGCGTGTAAAAGCGAAGATCCTCTGCGGCGATAAAAGCAAGTTGCGTATGCTTGGGAATGTCATTCAGCCCGATGCTTGTCCGGTTTTCAGCACCGCGTATTTCGCTGATCAGGTTTTCGTGCATATCGTAGATGGAAGATGTCTGCGCCAGACTATGAAGCTTATTGGGGTCCAGTTTTTGCCAATTGCCGGCGTCAAAGACGATGAAGAAGGCTGCTGTGAGGGTGAAGATTAGAGTAAAAAATACGGAAACGCCAATGAGGAATCCTTTTTTCTTTCCTTTCGTCATTCAGAAATCCTCCCTGCGCTGTTTGTGCCTGCCTTTTCTTTTCCCGAAAAACGGATGAATTATGCACAGCGGCATGCATGAACGTACGTATGCTTCATATATATAGAAGGATCGGATCACAAAGGCTTCAGGAGGTGAAGAAGATGAAAATGAAAAAGGACGGCAATCTTCTGGCTGTGTATCTGGATGGAGAAATCGACCACTGCAGCGCGGAGAAGATTCGAAACGAAATGGAGAAACGGCTTCTGGATCAAAGTATTACACGGCTTGCCCTTGATTTTTCAGACGTAAGCTTTATGGACAGCTCGGGAGTGGGTATGATCATCGGGCGATATAAGACCATGACCGAGAGAAGCGGCACAGTATCCGCGTGCGGCATGCATCCGCCGGTGAGACGCGTGTTTCGGATGGCAGGTCTGCATCGGATTATCGCAGAGGAAGCGGCGGAGGATGGAAACGAAAATGAAGAATGAAATGGAAATCAGCTTTCTGGCAATTGCAGAAAACGAAGCGCTGGCGCGCATGGTCATCAGTGCTTTTTTGGTGAAGACAAATCCGACGCTGAGCGTGATCTCTGAAGTACGTACGGCAATCAGTGAAGCTGTGACCAATGCGATTGTTCATGCATATGGCGACCAAAACGAGGGAAGGGTTGTTATGCGCGCCTGGCTGCATGCTGATCATGTTCTGCTTGAGGTTGAAGACTATGGCTGCGGGATTGAGGATGTCGAGCAAGCCATGAAGCCGTTTTATACCTCACAGCCGGAGAAAGAGCGGACAGGCATGGGCTTCTCTCTGATGCAATCATTTATGGACGGTGTTCAAGTCAGATCGACAGTTGGAAGAGGAACATGTGTAACGATGACAAAGCTGCTGAATGAAGATGAGCCGGATATATTCTGATGTGGCTGAACAGCTGATCGCGAAGGCGCGGGAGGGAGATCGGCAGGCGGAGGAAGAACTCATTTGTATGTACCAGCCGTTGATTGGTATGCTGGCCAGGAGGCTCTGGTGTACACATATGAGTCGTGAAGATCTGATGCAGGCCGGAAATCTGGGGTTGATGCAGGCTGTACGTCGATACAATCCCACAAGGGAAGCCGGACTGACAACGTATGCAGTGCCGTGGATCCTCGGAGAGATGCGCAGAATGATGAAACAGATGGAAATTTGCAGAATATCCCTTGACGAGCCGGTAGGCGATGCGCATCAGACGCTCCATGATGTTCTGGCAGGAAGCACAGATTTAGACATCAGACAAATCGATTTACAGTTGGCAATGCAAAGTCTTTCTGGAGAGGAACGGATTTTGCTCTGCCTGAGATACTTTCGGGATCATACGCAAAAAGAAACAGCAGCGCTGCTCGGCAAAAGTCAGGCGCAGATCAGCAAAGCAGAGCACAGGGCGCTTGATGCGCTTCGTGCGAAGCTTTCTTGATTTGTATTGCTCATAAGCATTGCAGCAAGGCCATGCATATTGCTGAGCATATCGCCCGGAGAATCGCAAGGCAGAACAGCTGTTTCATGCTGATTCCAATCTGCATGAGCATTGCGTGATTCTGGGAAAGGATGGAAAAGCCGCTGAAACCCAATGCCGCAGATAAAAGGATGCTTCGCATCCCCACAGGGAGACTGCTTTGGCAAATCGAATATGCGCCGCCGGAAATCTCCAATGCTGCATGAAGCAGCATATGGAAGTGCGGCAAAGGAATTGGGAGTTTGCCGATGATTGCTGCGAGCACGCTGTAGCTGATGATGCATCCGCCTACCTGCAAAATGGCATCGATGCTCTGAACGGTCAGACTGGCTGATGAAGACGGGGCAGGTTTGCTGTTTACGCAGCGCTGCTGCTCAGGTTCCTGATACAGCATGTGTACAAACAGGGCAGACAGGGCGGCGCCTAACCAATGGCAAAGCAGCAGGGAGCGGCAGAGAATAGAGTCATTTGTCCAAGCGCGAAGGGTACCAAGCAAAAACATCGGGCTGATGGTGCCTGTAAGCGCGATAAGCGTATACAGGTTTCGGCTAGAGATTTTTTCGATGTATCCGGCAGTGAACATCGCCCCGCTCGGCGAACCGCCCAGCATTCCAAGAGATGCTGCGAGCAGAACGGGCGGGAATCGCGAACCATCAATACTTGCGCAGAGCATTCTGCTGAAGAACATATACGGAAACAGAACAGGGACGACATTCTTTCCCCATATAGATAGAGCGTTCCAGGCAGATTGAGCGGTGTCGTCAGGGAATATGATGAGGCAAAGCATTACGATCAGATAAAACATAACCTTCATAAAAGCCCTCTCTGGCGTGTTTTAAAGGAGTCTATGAAGGGCTTAGGTGAGAATTGACGCGAATTTTCGTGCAGATATTCGTTTTTTTTGAAAAAAAGAGGAGAAAATAAGTCGGGTAATGTTGCGCCAAGCCCAAATGCCGTGCTATAATGACCGATGTAGCAAAATCAACCGGGAGGTTTTTTATTATGTCTGGCCATTCTAAGTGGGCGAATATCAAACATAAAAAGGGCAAGGCGGACGCCGCGCGCGGTAAAATCTTTACCAAGATCGGCCGCGAGATTGCGATTGCTGTTCGTGACGGCGGCAGCGATCCGGCTGTCAACGGCAAGCTGCGCGACATCATCGCCAAGGCGAAGTCCAACAACATGCCCAATGACAATATCAAGCGTTCTATCGCGAAGGCCGCAGGCGAACTCGGCAGCGTGAATTATGAAGAGATCCAGTACGAAGGCTATGCACCGGGCGGCATGGCGGTGATTGTCTCTACCGTTACTGACAACCGCAATCGTACGGCTTCCGATATCCGTCATATCTTTGATAAGAACGGCGGTTCTTTGGGCACCAACGGCTGCGTTTCCTATATGTTTGATAAGGTTGGTATGCTCGTCATCGAGCGCAAGCCGGGCATGGATGAGGACGAGGTCATGATGGCCGCGCTGGATGCGGGCGCTTCTGACATTCAGGCGCTGGAGGACAGCTTCGAGGTGACGACCGAGGTTTCCGACTTCTCTGCGGTTCGTGAGAATCTGGAGAATGCCGGCTACAGCTTCCTGAGCGCTGAGCTGACCATGATTCCGCAGAACACCAATGAGATTACCGATCCGGATACGCTGGCGAAGATCCAGAAGATGCTGGAGATGCTCGACGATCTGGACGATGTT
>SVGO01000029.1 GCA_015056305.1 Clostridiales bacterium
TGAGATCACCGATCCGGATACGCTGGCGAAGATCCAGAAGATGCTGGAGATGCTCGACGATCTGGACGATGTTCAGGACGTCTATCACAACGGCGAGCTTCCGGAAGACGAAGAAGAGGACGACTGATTCTCTTTTGCAAATCAGAATACCGATCGCCCGGGCAGTGCGTGTCCGGGCGGTTTCTATGTGAGGATTATTGACTTTTTCCTTCGGATATGAAAGAATAAAGGCAAAGATTTTTGCAAATGACCGTGAGGGAATGATCATATGAAAAAGAGCGTCACCCTGATTGTGCCTTGCTATAATGAAGAGGCGTCACTGCCGATTTTCTATAAGGCGGTGTGTGAAGTGGCTGCGTTGCTGCCCAATTATGATGTGACGATGCTGCTGGTCAACGATGGCTCCAAAGATCGTACGCTTTCAATTATGCGGGAGCTTGCGCAGAAGGATTCTCGTGTGAGGTATCTGTCCTTTTCCCGTAACTTTGGCAAAGAGGCTGCGATGTATGCCGGTTTCTGCAACGCGAAGGGCGATTATGTCGCCGTCATGGATGCAGATATGCAGGATCCGCCGTCGCTTTTGCCCCAGATGCTCGAAATTCTGGAAACCCAGGAGTACGACAGCGTGGCTACCCGCCGCGTGACCCGTGAGGGCGAACCGCCAATTCGGTCTTTCTTTGCGCGTATGTTCTATCGTATCATCAACAAGATTTCGGATGCCGATATCGTGGATGGCGCGCGTGATTTCCGGCTCATGAAGCGGGAAATGGTGGATGCGATTGTTGCCATGTGCGAGTACAATCGTTTCTCTAAGGGTATCTTTGGATGGATTGGTTTCAGAACGAAGTGGCTGCCTTACAAGAATGTGGAGCGCGTCGCAGGCGAGACCAAGTGGAATTTCTGGGGATTGTTCAGGTATTCAATAGATGGCATTATCAATTTCTCGCAGGCGCCTTTGTCCATTGCTTCTTTAGTGGGTCTGTTTCTGACGATGATATCCTTTGCTGCGATTGCCTTCATTGTTGTTCGCAGGATTCTCTTTGGTGATCCCGTTGCCGGCTGGGCGTCGACAGCGTGTATCATCCTGTTCATGGGCGGTCTGCAGCTGCTGTGCATAGGTATTATGGGCCAGTATCTGGCGAAAACCTATCTGGAAGTGAAGCGCCGTCCGCATTATATCATTGCCGAGACGAATGACGAGACGGCGAAGCTGGTCAAATAAGGCCTGCAGGAGGAGTAATTTTGAAACAGAAAAGACACGGACACAATGGTGAGTTCCGTCATAAACACAGCCTAGGCCAGAATTTCATTGAGGATGAATTCCTTCTTGAGCAGTTGGCAGAGCTTTCCCTGGTGACCAAAGAGGATTCCGTACTGGAGATCGGCCCTGGGTTTGGTGCGCTTACCAAGCCGCTGGCAAGGCGTGCAAAGCAGATCGTTTCTTTGGAAATCGACCAGACGCTCTTTCCGATCCTGAATGTCGCGCTTGAGCATTATGACAATGCGAAAGTTGTGCATGGCGACGTCATGAAGACTGACCTGAGCCAATTGGTAGAAGAAGCCTTTGGCAGCGAATGCTCGCTGCGCGTTGCGGCGAATCTGCCGTATTATATCACGACGGATGTGCTGACGAAGCTTTTGCTGACGCTGCCGCAGGCCAAATCAATTGCCGTGATGATTCAAAAGGAAGTGGGCGATAAGCTGCTCGCTCAGCCTGGCGATGAAGGGTATGGTCCTCTGGCCATTCTGTGTCAGTATTATTGCGAAGTCAGGCGTGCGCTGGACGTTCCTGCTGCGTGCTTTGCGCCGCCGCCGAAGGTAGATTCAAGCTTTATGGCGCTCGAGCGCAGAATGGACATGCCCTGCAGAGCTTCGGACGAGGCATATTTTCTTCGGCTGGTCAAAGGAGCGTTTGCCATGCGCCGTAAGACGCTGGTGAACAACCTGATTTCCTGTTTCCCGATTGATCGGGCCCAGGCCGTTGCTGCAATTGAGGCGGTGGGCCTGGCTGCGCAGTGCCGGGCGGAAGAGGTGTCGATTGAGCAGTTCTGCCGTCTGTCGGACGAGATTGCAAGAATCGGAGAATAATGATCAAAAGAGCGGATGCAGGCTGTCGCTGCATCCGTTCTTTCGATTGTTTTTGCCTAAAATGCTTTACAGTACGGACAAATTCTGCTATTGTAACATTTGAACGTTATCGACTCCGGGAGGATTGTATGAAAAAGCTCGTTGTGCTTGTTCTGGCTTTTGCGTGTCTGTTTGCATCATGCGCCTGCGCCGAGGAGTTTGCTTTGCGCGGGTTTGATAATAAAGAAGGATATCAGTATATCTCAATGGGTGAATTTCCGCAGGATGCGGACGGAAGTGTGCGTCCGATTCTTTGGCGCGTGCTGAGTGTCGATGAGAGTCAGGCGTATCTGCTCAGCGAATACGTGCTCTTTAATAATCGTGTGCATCCGGATGACAATGAGTACATTTCCTTTGAAGCAGCATTTAATCAAACAGAGATGTTCTCTTTGCTCAATGGTCCTTTTGAAGGAAGCCCGATTCCCAAGGAGGAACAGGATAAACTCAAAGCTAAGGAGCGTTTGGGACGTGTGCATATCGCAGAGAAATGTTTTAAAGATCAGGCTTTTACGGTGGTTGAACAGAGCATGCTGATTACTGATGAAGAGCTGGGTATGGTATTCCTTGCATCGGCAGACGATCTCAAAAGCAAGGAAATGGGCTTTTCTGATTCCAGGCATCGGCAGGCTTATGGTACGGAATATGCGCTGGCCAATGGCCTGTTTAGGTATCAGAATGGCACCAGTCCGTATTGGACACGATCGCAGTCTCTCTCGTATGCCTATGCAACCCGCTGCACGAAGGTGGATGGCAGTTTGGGTTATATCCGCTGCGTTGTCATGAATGAAGGCTGCCGTCCGGCGATCCGCCTTTCTTTGGATGGACTTTCGCCAGTCGGAGGAAGCGGTACAATGGAAGATCCGTATACTTTTGCCAGGTGAGTGAATTATGATGAAGAAAAAGATGACCACGCTGGTTTTGATGATGGCGGCTGTATGCTTGTGTCTGAGTGGCGCATATGCTCAGGAGGCGCGAGATATTACAGAAGAGTGCAATCCGACCTCTCCGGGACGATATACGACCAATCTGTACGACAAGACGTATACCGCCTTCTGGAGCAGCCGAGAGCAGAAGAATCCTTATGTAGAATTTACCGTTCCTCCGGGAGAAACGGCAGAGTATCTCTACATTTGCTTCGGCGATATGCCCAGCGGATGGGCGATTGAAGAGGAAATCGGCGGAGAATGGACGATACTCATCGAGGGTACGTATGACTATCATCATGTGCTGCTTGATCTGAATGGAAAAACGCATTTCCGTCTGATTGATACATCCGGAAAGAACACGAAGTTTAAGATCAACGAGATATTTGTCTTTACGCAGGGCGAGCTTCCGCAGTGGGTTCAGAAATGGGAACCAACGGCGGAAAAGGCAGATATGCTGATTCTTTCTGCGCATCCTGACGATGAATTGATCTTCTTTGGCGGCACGATTCCGACCTATGATACAGAGCGCGGCATGGATGTGGTCGTAGCCTACATGACCTATGCCAACACAACCCGACGCAGCGAGCTGCTCAACGGTCTATGGTCAATGGGCGTGCGCAATTATCCGGTCATTGGCGATTTCTACGATACATATTCCCGTAAGCTTGAGGATGCATATAAACGCTGGCGCAAAAATGATGTACGTGTTTTTGTGACAGAACTGCTGCGTAAGCATAAGCCTGAGGTCGTCATTACGCACGACGTCGATGGCGAATACGGCCATGGCGCGCATAAGCTTTGCGCGGACGCCATGCAGTACTGCGTTTCCAGGGCAAATGATCCGACCTATCTGCCGGAGCTTGCTGCGCAGTATGGCACATGGGAAGTGAAAAAGCTCTATCTGCATCTGCACAAGGATCGGCCCATTACGATGGATTGGAATGTTCCGCTGATTTCTATGGGCGGCAAGACGGGACTTGAGCTTGCTCAAGCCGCATATGAGCTTCATGTGACGCAGCAGACGACAGATTTTGTCGTGACCGATGAGGGAGAAACCAGCTGCGCTGAGTTTGGCCTGGTTTATTCGACCGTTGGCGAGGATTCATTCGGCAGCGATTTCTATGAGAATATCGAATGGAAGGCTACGCCGCGCCCGGATGGAACGACGCCAGATCCAACGCCTACGCGCGCACCCACGCCCACGCCGACACCGACTCCAAGCCCAACGCCCGCGCCGACGCCCACGCCGACGCCAACCCCGACACCGACGCCGAGTCCGACGCCTACACCGACGCCTAGCCCGACGCCGACGCCGACACCTACACCCACACCGACGCCTACGCCGAGCCCGACGCCGACGGCGACACCCACACCAACGCCCACGCCAAGCCCAACGCCGCATCCGGTTTTTGAGAAGCCTGACGTGAATATCGCCTGGCCGGACGAGAAACAGGAAAAGGATGCAAAGGGTTATCTGCTTTCCAGCGAGTATGTGTATGAAGATGAGGACGAAGGTCTGTGGTTCTATGCTTCACCGACGCTGGTCGTTCGTGTTGATCGCAAGTTTGACAGTGATAAAGTGCTGACCTGGTATGAGACGCATGTTTTCTGTGATCCTGAGAAAGAGCATGTTGGCGCTGTGTTGTATAACCCGGAGAAACCTCAGAGCAAGCATGTACAGGCAGCACAGATTGCACGTGAGAATCAGGTCGTCTGGGGCATGAATACCGATTACTACACCTATCGCATGGGTCGAAAGACTATTACAGGTATGGTTATTCGCGGCAAAGAGGTTTTCTTCAAGCGTGTGCCCCAGGCAAACCGAAGCCAGTTCCCGAATCTGGACACGCTTGCCATGAATGAGGATGGCACGTGGGCAGTGTATCTGTCTGACGAGCTGACGGCTGAGGAATATCTGCTGCGCGGTGCGGTCGATGTGTTCTCCTTTGGTCCATATCTGGTGAGAAACGGCGAGATCAACGAATTCGTCGACGAGATGCCTAACGGCAAAACGGAGCAGCCGCGCTGCGCGATCGGCATGATTGAGCCGGGACATTATTATGCAGTTCTTGCAGAGGGACGCATCCGCAATGTCAGCACCGGTGTAACCGTAGGATTCCTTGCGGAGCATATGCTTGCTGCAGGGTGTCAGGAAGCGCTGAATCTCGATGGCGGTCAGACGGCCGTCATGACATTCATGGGCAACCAGATTTCCCGTATCGGCAAATATGATGGCGGAAAAACCAGCGCACGCACGACAACGGAGATTATCGGCGTGGGACGCAGCGATCTGATAGATCCGACGGTCAAGCCAAACTATCCCGACATTCAATAACAAAACAAAAAGCCGTCCAAAGCTGCTTGCCTTGGACGGCTTTTCATCAATAGAATCAATGAAGGAATTTTAAGCGCGGCTTGATTCTGTTTGCATACAGATAGATCATGGGGAACAGCAGCCTGTCATACAGGAGCATACAGAGATTAAGCATGAGCAGAAAGACGACCCGAAGAAATGCGCCCATCTGTGTAAACTCCTGAATCAGAGCCTGCATATTCAGCAGGAATCCAAGAACGAGGTACATTAGAATGATAGAAATGTTGAACACGAGCAATTTGCAGGGTAGATGAAGGCGCCGATTCCTGATTCTTTCAATTTCCCATTTCAGAAGAGGATAGTATCCGATAAACAGATAGAAAAAAGCAGCTTCCTTATCGGCCCCGAGTAGCAGCGTAATCAGCGAGACTGCTGCATATGCAGTCCATGCGGCTTTCTTGCCGTACTCGAGCATGATGGGCAGGAGCAGAAGACCGCCAGCCATCGGCGCGCAATATGTGGCAATGGGGATGAGTCCGCCGGTAAGCATCAAGGCGACGGAGAGTGCGACCATGAGACCGCAGAAGGCGATTTTGCTGCTTTCTTTGCGGCTGCGGCTTCGATTGCTGGACATAGCTGCCTCCTTTGAGGATGTTCGCTATATTATATCACAGCTGCTGGCTTTGGGCAATTGACCGAGCAAAAACACTGTCCGTACGAAAACAACAGCTGCTGTCAGGCAGCTGCTTGCGGTTATTTGGACAGTGAAAGCTGACGGGCAAGCTGGCGAATCTGAGGAATCATGGCGATGACCAGACAGATAACCGTCTCCGGAATCAGATAGGTTCCATTGTAAACGGCGGAATAGATCAGCACATTCTGTTCGCCTGCGCCGTCGCCCCAGAAGAAGACGCCTGTCATGAACGCACAGAGGAAACGGAGTGCCACACCCAGCAGGATGCCGGGGATCATGCCCCAGCGATCAGGAAGTTTGCGTGCGATGCCGGAAAACCCGAGCATTGCAAAAGCGAGCGGATAATCGAGCAGGAACTGAATGGGATGCACAAACCAGCCACCCTGAACGAACTGAAGCAGCCCATAGGCAAAGCCGATCATCAGGCCCGGCGCAACGCCATAGGCATAGGAAAACATGAGGATTGGAATCATCGATGCCAAGGTTACGCTGCCACCCTGCGGCATTTCATAGAGCTTGACATAGGAGAGAATGAATGCAAGTGCGATGCACAGGGAGGCATTGGCCATCATGCGTGTTGTCCATCTCTGACGGTTGTGCGTCATGATATAGAGGACAATGCCCAAAAGGATCAGGCAGGCGAGGATGGACCAGGTGGTCAGGGAGATTTCTGCGAACTGGAACATAAAGGGACTCCTTTCAGTTTTTCTCAATTCTCAGGCCGCAGCGATAACGAAAAAGGCCGAAGCTTTCAGAAAAGCTTCGGCCCTTGTTTTGCAAGTATCGTCGCTTCCCTACGGTAGGATTACCTACACAGGTTCAAAGGGACTGGCCCGAAGGCCATCTCAGCAAATACGCGCCCCTAGCGGTCATTGAATTGTGACTATATTATATGCATCGAGTTGTGGATCTGTCAAGCAGATCGGAAAAATTCTTTCATGCATTTCCGCCGCCCATGAGCAGTGCCATGACGGCCTTCTGGGCATGCAGTCGATTCTCGGCTTCGTCGAAGACGACGCTGTGCTTGCCGTCGATGACATCAGCAGACACTTCTTCGCCGCGATGAGCCGGCAGGCAGTGCAGGAAAATGCAGTCCTTCTTGGCGACAGCCAGCGTCTGTGCGTTGATCTGGTAGCCCTCGAACGCCTTTTTGCGTTCGGCAGCTTCGCTCTCCTGACCCATGCTGGCCCAGACGTCGGTATACAGTACATCCGCGTCCTTGCAGGCCTCCAGCGGATCGGAACAGATCGTGACCTTGCTGCCATGCGCCTCGGCATTAGCAACAGACCAAGCCGTGTAGATCGGGCTGGGCTTGTAGCCGTCAGGGCTGGCGATGGATACGTCGATGCCCAGCTTCGAGCAACCGATCATCAGAGAGTTCGCCATGTTGTTGCCGTCACCAACGAAAGCAAGCTTCAGGCCCTTAAGAGTGCCCTTCTTTTCGTAGATCGTCAGCAGATCGGCCAGAACCTGGCACGGATGGAATTCGTCCGTGAGGCCGTTGATGATCGGAATGCTGCCGTGCTTGGCCAGCGCTTCAAGATCGCTCTGCTTAAACGTGCGGATCATGATGCCGTCCACCATGCGGGAAAGCACCTGCGCGGTATCGCTGATTGGTTCGCCGCGCCCAAGCTGGATATCGGACGTAGAGAGGAAGAGGGCGCTGCCGCCGAGCTGATAGGTGCCCACTTCAAAAGAGACACGGGTGCGCGTGGAAGACTTGGCGAAGATCATGGCCAGCGTTTTGCCGCTGAGGCAGGTCTGCTTTTCTCCGCTCTTCTGCATGCTCTTGAGCTTGAGAGCGAGGGAGAGACACTGATAGATTTCGTCCTCACTCCAGTCCTGAAGGGTGAGAAGATGCTTCTGTGTGAAAGGCTCTTTGGCCTGATACTGCATGAGATCCATGATTGAATGCCTCCTTACAATGAATCAAGTGCGCATAATTATACACCATATAAGCATAATATTCAAGATCCTCGTCACATTTCATGAGGGAAGATTTCAAAAATGCTGTTTTTTCATGAAAATATAAGAAGCACTTGAAAAACAAACATTTTCAGGATAAAATATACAGGGATTTTTTGTAGAGAGAAGGATTTGCGTTGGGCAATATCGTTTTGATCGGCATGCCTGGCTGCGGTAAGAGCACGGTGGGCGTGCTGCTCGCAAAAGCGCTTGGCATGGATTTTGTGGATACGGACGTTGTGTTTCAGGCAAAAGAGGGAAAGAAGCTTCAGCGCATCATCGATGAAATCGGAATTGACGCGTTTCTTGCGCGCGAGCAGGAAGCCATCCTGGGTTTTTCCTGTGATAAGACGGTGATTGCTACCGGAGGCAGCGTGGTCTACGGCGAGCAGGCAATGAAGCATCTGCATGAAACCGGCGTCGTGGTTTATATCCGTCTGCCATATGCAGAGATTGAGAGACGCCTGTCCAATCTGGCCACCCGGGGCGTGACGCTCAGAGAGGGCCAGTCATTGTATGATCTGTATCAGGAGCGCATTCCGCTTTATGAGAAAGAGGCGGATATTGTGATGGATACGGCGGGCTTCGAGATTGAACAGACGGTCGCTTCAATCGCAAGGCGTATTGAGGCATTGAATGGAGCATCCTATGGCGGCTGAAATATGGGATCTGTATGACGCGAGCGGCCGCAGGACCGGACGCACGATGCTGCGCGGCGAGGAAGTCCCGCAGGGCATGTATCATCTCGTGATTCATATCTGGCCGATCAACAGCCGCGGGGAATTCCTGATTCAGCGGCGAGCAATGTCTGTACAGTGGAAGCCTGGGCTTTGGGCTGTGACCGGAGGCTCCGCTATCACCGGCGAGGATGCGATGACTGCTGCCAGGCGCGAATTGCTGGAAGAACTGGGCTATGATGCCAAGGAGAACGAAATCAAGAGAATTGCCTGCCTGCGTCGATCCAATTCTTTTTGCAATGTATTTACCATTAAGCTTGATTGTCCAGAGGAGTCATTTGTGCTCCAGGAAGAAGAAGTCAGCGAAGTCAAGTGGTGCGACGGAAACAAGCTGCTTCGTATGGTCGAGGACAATATGCTTTATAATTACGGCGATGCGTATTTCAGGATGCTGCTCCATTATCAGCGTACGCATCCGTAAATCGCCTGACCATTGAGGAATAGAATCAACATGAAAAGACTGTATTTTTCTACGTTTGTTCAGGGCCTTGAAAAGCCTGTTGAGGCAATGCTGCGCAAGGAAGGCGGCGTTGCGGTTGAGCGCATCGTGCCGGGTGCGGCGTTGTATCGCAGCGTGCGTGAGCCGGCGATGCCGTTTGTGCATCAGACGTTCAGCGTGCTTTTTCAGATGAAACCGGTCAGCGACGTCAATGATGCGATCAAGCGTCTGATGGCTACGGGCAGCTGGCTGGATCGTTTCCCGTATGAGGAGACGGAGGGCAAGCGTTTCCGCATTGTAACGGTCATGGGCGATAAGCTTGTCTCTGCGAATATGCGCTACGTGGATATGCTCGAAAAGGCAATTTGCGAGAACACCGGCATGCGCACCTACCGTGAAAAGCCGGACGTTGAGCTTTGGGTACTCTGCCGTCCGGAGGCGGCGTATTTCCTCTGGCGCATGGGTAAGCAGTCCGCAACCCGCCAGGAAGGTCAGCTGCGCACGGATGTCTGTGCAGTGGTGTCGTTCCTGTCCCAGTGCGGCGCAAAGAATGCGGCGATTCTTGGATGTACCAATGCATCGCTGCCGTATGCGCTCAAGGCAGGCGGCGCGCGTTCACTGACCTGTGTGTGTCCGGATCGCTCGAGCGCCAAACTGATTGAAGGAAAGATTCGTGGCGTTCGCGTCAGCGAAGGATCAAGCGGATATACGGATCTTGCCGATAACAGCCAGCAGGCAGTGGTGCTGCATCTTCCGGTTAAGGCGGAGAAGACGGTTCGCACGGAAGCGGATCTTCGCAATGCATTGTTTGAGGCGCGCCGCATTCTCTGCGAGGAAGGACGCCTGATTGTTGTGGCTTCTTTGGCGCATGCGGAAAGCACGCTGCGCAAAACGCAGGGCGTGCGTATGCTGGCCAGATATGATCTGACGCTGAGCGGTCAGAAGAGTGCGATCTGGGTGATGACCACGAAACCTTCGGATATTGCAGAAGAAGGCTGATTGAATCATGAGCGCAAAAAAAAGAAAAAAGAAAAAGAAGAGCAGTATACTGCTCGGCCGCTTTTTGATTGTCGTGGCGGTTTTTGCGATGCTGGGCGTGCTTGGCTGGCAGATGCTGCGTATGACATCTGGAAATGCGACGACAGCGATTGCACGAGCAGGCGTGCTTGGCGACGAGTATGCTGGCAGCGTGGTGATTGCACGCAATGAAAAGCTTTATGAAACGGAAAGCAAGACACGCGTAGATTTTATTGCCAGCGAGGGAAGCCGTGTTTCTCGTTCGAGCGTGATCTGCAAGGTCTACTCTTCCGGATATAATCAGACAGAAATCAATCGACTGCAGACGTATCGTGAAGAGATTCAGGATTACCATGTCAGTCAGGTGTTCAGCACATATGTGGATGCGGCGCTGGACGCCAATAATGATGAGATATCCTCTCTTGCGCAGCAGGTTCGAACCCTTGTTCAGGGGCGCGGCGTGGGCAGTCTGAGTAATCTGGAGATGCAGCTGCAGAGCGCACTGAACGTGCGCAAGAATTATCTGCGCCAGAAGTATCCGGATGATCAAACGCTGTCTGAGCTGTATAAGGTTGAGAATGACCAGCTGAAGAAAATCGAAAGCTGGACGACGACGTATACCGCCAATGAGGACTGCATCGTCAGTTTCTATACGGATGGGTACGAGAATGTGATCAATGCCAATACGTATTCCGCACTGACGCCCGGCGACGTTCGCAGCGTGATCCGTGGCATTGCACCGCAGCAGACAACAGCTGTTCAGCGCGGAAGCGATCCGATTTTTCGTACGGTCGTCGAAGATGAATGGTATGCGCTGTTCCTGTGCACGGATCGTGAGTGGAACCCTGTGGTCGGCGAACAGTATCAGATGCAGCTGACAGGCTTTGATAATTATGTTCTTCCGGCTCAGGTAGAATCCTTTACCAGAATCGGCGGCGATCTGCTTTTGCGCATGCGTGTGCATTCGAGCGTAGAACCAGTGCTCAATATCAGAACCTGCGGTGCTACGGTGGGCGATTTTGTTTCCGGCGTTTATGTGCCGATTCGCGCACTATATACGCTGGATAACATGATCGGCGTGGTTGTGCTTGAAGGCGGTCTGCAGACGTTTGTTCCTGTAACGGTAATTTCCTATCCAGACGAGAATACTGCGTTTGTACGGCCGACACTGTCCGGTTCTCCGCTGAGCGAGGGAAAGACGATTATGCTCTTTTAATGTGATGGAGTTAGGAATTCATGGAACAAGAAATACATACACGCGTTGATGCGATCAGACGGGAGCTGGAAAGTGCCGCACTGGAGCGCTGGGGGCGTGCGCCTGAGATCATTGCGGTGAGCAAAACCGTCGAGGCGCCGAAGGTAAACCTGCTCAAAGGTTCGGGGATTTTGCGCCTTGGAGAGAATCGTGTCCAGGAAATCATGGAAAAATTGCCATATTTGAATTCTTCTTTTCAAATTGATCTCATTGGAAGGTTGCAAAATAATAAGGTTAAATATATAATAGATAAAGTTGGCATGATTCAGTCTTTGGATCGGATGAGCCTTGCGCAGGAAATTGATCGTCGTGCACAGCAGCATGGCCTTCGGATGCCGGTGCTCGTACAGGTCAACATTGGCGCAGAGCCGCAAAAAGGCGGAGTCACGGTTGAGGAGACAATTTCTTTTGCGAGAATGGCGGCAGGTTTGCCGGGCCTTGAAATTCGGGGTCTGATGGCTGTGATGCCGGATTTGGATGATGATGCATTGCTGCGCCCGTATTTTACGAAAATGCGTAGCCTGTTTGATAGACTCAGAGAAGAGAATATTGCCGGAACGCGGATAGAAGAATTGTCCATGGGAATGTCCGGCGATTATCTGCTTGCGGCGCAGGAAGGCGCCACACATGTAAGAATTGGTTCTGCGATCTTTGGTTCGCGCACAGCCGCTGCGCCCAAACAGCAGCATGAGGATACGCTCAAGGGGGATATTGATACATGGGTTTTTTGAGTTCGCTTTCCAGGAAGCTCGGCTTTACCGGCGGAGATGAGGATGAGCGCGACGAGGAGCTCGAAGACAACGAGCTCGAGGATGAAGAGGAAGAAGAAGAGGAGGAATCCGCCTTCTCGTTCAGGTTCCCCTTTGGCAGCAGCAGACGCAACAGGCAGCAGAGCGCCGTCTATGAAGAGGATGAGGAAGAGGAACCGGCTCAGCCTGCCCGAAGGGAAGCTCAGCATGCGCATTCCTCTGTCCGTCGCAATAATGTGATTCATGATGCGCGCATGGATGCGCGTGCCTCACAGGATGTGCAGTATACGCACTGCGAGCGGATTGTCAGTGTTCGTCAGATTGAAGAATGCCGGGAGATTATCAAGCATCTGCTACATGGTGAAAGCGTGCTGTTGAATCTGGAGAACATTGATCCCAAGGACTGCGGACGCGTTGTGGATCTGCTCAGCGGCGCTGCGTTTGCGCTTCAGGGCCGGATGATCAAGGTAGCACATCTGTCTTATCTGCTTGCTCCGGAAAACGTCGAAATTATCGAAGAGGACGTTTACGCTGCGGGCCATGCCCGATATCGATAAGCATTTATAAAAGATGGAAGAGTCGCTCAAATCGCTTGAGAATGCCGCGAAACTCGCAGGGGAGAAAGGTCTTGTGCGTTTTTCGCGGTTTCTTGATCCTGCACAAGCTGTGCAGGCAGGAGTATTTGCCCGGGAATATGGCGCGAAACTTGCGCTCTTTGGCGGATATGTGGGGGCGGAACGTGTTGTTGCCGGTTTCTATCCGCCGCATGAGCAGATTGACGATAGTATGTATCCGATTGTGTGCCTTCACAGCCGGTATTCGGAGAAATTCTGCTCTCTTTCGCACAGGGATCTTCTGGGCTCTTTTATGTCTTTGGGCTTGACAAGATCCTGCCTTGGAGATATTATCATTGTAGGGGCTGATATATATCTGTTTGCCCATGAGCAGACGGCAAGTTTTATCGCGCAGTCCATGCTCAGCGCAGGAAAGACGCCTCTGCATTTTTGTGCCCTCGACGAGGTTCCGGCGATGCCTGAACCGGAGGGAACACGTTTTTCTGCCGTAGTCAGTTCACTTCGTCTGGACGGAGTAATTGCCGCTGCATATAGGCTTTCACGCGGCGAATCAGCAGAGATGATTCGCGCTGGTCTTGTTAAGGTGGATCACGTTGTCTGTGAACGGGTGGATATGATCGTCAAAGAGGATTCGTTGTTTTCCATCCGGGGAAAAGGACGCATTCGTTTGATTTCGGTGGACGGTATGACCAGGAAACAGCGTATCGGAATTACATTTTTCCGATACGAATGAATTTATGAGCATTTGCTTTGAAAGGAGCTCTTTCCATGGCTATCACTCTGGATACGATCGTTAATAAGGTGTTTAAGGTTGTCAAGAATGGTTATGACAACAACGAGGTCGAGGCTTTCCTTGATGAGATTCTTGAGGAAATGGAAAACCGAGAAGCTGAGACTGAGAAGCTGAAGGAGCAGGTGGCCAATCTCAATCGTGAGCTTGAGCAGGCCCATGCTCAGGCCGCTGCTCGTCCCGCCGCTGCGGTTGCGCCTGTTGCCGCTGCTGCTCCGCGTGCGACTGAGAGCTTTGAGCTTGTCCTTTCTAAGGCGAAGGGCGCTTATGAGGAGATTGTTGCCGCTGCCGATGCCCGTGCTGAAGAGATTATCAGCAAGGCCAATGAAGAGGCTGCCAACATTCGCGAGACTGCTGAAGGTCAGATTTCGGATTTGACGGAGAAGCTTGCTGCACTGCGCAAGCAGACCGCTGATTATTATGCTTCTGTGAAGAAGGCTGTGGATGCACAGGCCGCTTCGATGGATCAGATCAAGAAGCTGCTGTAATGGCTATACAGGCAGGGTTCAACCCTGCCTTTTGCTATGCGGCCGGCAGTGTGCCGGCTTCTTTTTGCATATGCATCGAAGGATAATTTTGAGTATTCTCCCGCATGCTAGACTTGGGAGTGATTGGAATGAATCCTTTCGATTTTGATGGTATACTGCGCAGATGTGAGCGTTTGGCGCAGCGCATGGAAATGCTGCATCTTGCGGCGTTTCTTCGGTATGTGCATGATTGGAAGAAGCGATTGCTTTTTGACTTTTTGAGCGGAATCGTGCGCGGCGTGGGTTTTTCTATCGGATTCTCTGTGCTGGGCGCACTGCTGCTGTATTTGCTGCGCAATATGGCAATGAGCAATCTGCCGGTCATAGGCAGGTTTGTCGCAGAAATTGTGCGAATTGTAGAAAACAATCTTGGAACATGATGAAACGATCAATGATTCTTGCTGTGGGGATTGCTGCGCTGGATCAAGCTGTAAAAGCGTATGTGCGCACCTTTGAGTACGGCGAGGTGTTCTTTGAAATTCCTGGTGTGCTTGCGCTGAAGCACAGTGTGAATACGGGCGCGGCATTCAGTGCTTTTTCTGGAAAAACGCCGATGCTTGCGATTCTTTCGCTGATTCTTCTTGCTGCAATGTATGGTTTTGCATGCGGGAAAATGCGTCTTGTACCTGTCGCGAGGATCGCTTTGGGATGCATGTTCGGCGGCGGTATTGGAAACCTGATGGATCGGGTTTTGTTTTCAGGCGTTACGGATTATATCTGTCTGCTTTTTGTTGAGTTTCCGATATTTAATCTGGCCGACGTGGCGATTACATGCGCCATTGGCGTGCTGCTTATTCTGGTATTTATGGATCGATTGGAAGAGCCTGCGGAGGAAGAACATGAATCAAGTCGTTGAATTGACGGTAGCTGCTCAGGATGATGGCATGCGTATTGATGCGTATTTGCGGGCCAATACGGAGTTCTCACGTTCACGGGTATCAGCGTTGATGCTCGAAGGCGCCGTTTCCGTGGAAGGAGAGGTTCAGAGCAAACCTTCATTCAAGGTTGCTGCTGGTCAGCAGATTGAGCTGATCGTTCCCGAGACGAGGCCGGTGGATATTGTGCCGCAGAATATTCCGCTCGATATTCTGTATCAGGATGCGGACGTCGTGGTTGTCAACAAGCCATGCGGCATGGTGGTTCATCCGGCAGCCGGCAATGAGGACAGAACGCTGGTGAACGCATTGCTCTATCATGTGCAGGATCTCTCTGGAATTGGCGGAGAAATGCGTCCGGGCATTGTTCATCGACTGGACAAGGATACATCCGGCCTGATCCTGATTGCCAAAAACGATCGGGCACATGCGGTGCTGAGCGACCAATTCAAAGAGCGTTCCATGGAAAAGCATTACAGGGCGGTTGCCTTTGGCAATTTCCCGCAGGATAACGGTCTGATCGACGCGCCGATTGCCCGCCATCCCATTGATCGGAAAAAAATGGCGATTGTTGCGGATGGAAAACCGTCACAGACAGAATGGAAAGTCCTGGAGCGGCTTAAGAGCGCTACATATCTGGATATTCATCTTCTTACAGGAAGAACGCATCAGATTCGTGTGCACATGCATTCTGTCGGCCATCCGCTGCTTGGAGACAGGATCTACGCGCCGAATCTGAAGACGAGCGTGCATATTCCGCGACTGATGCTCCATGCATATAGTCTTGCCTTCACGCATCCGGTTACGGGAGAGCGCATGGAGCTTTGCGCGCCGATGCCGGAGAAATTTGCCGCAACTCTGGAAAAGCTTCGCTGAAAGACTGCCTGAGGCAGTCTTTTTCTTTTATTGCCAGCATGCTTTTATTGCACGTGCAGATGATATTGGCAGGCTTGTTGTGAAGAAAGAAGGATGCAGGGTTTGATCAGAATGAGCATGCTGCGCAATGAACCGGTGGTCATGGGTGAAAGGCAGATTGGGCTTTTGCAGAGCATCAGCTTGGACAAGGCGCGAAAACGGGTTTGTGCGTTGGTTGTATCATGCGGAATGCACGGAAAGCGAATAGTGCCCTCGCAGCATGTATGTATGATTGCAGATGGATTTATTCTGGTAGGCAGTCAGGAGAAATACAGACATTCAGACAAACAGCAGATCTGGCCGTTTGCACGCGATACGACAGGTTTACTTGTCGGGCGTGTGACGGACTACGCGATCGACCGAAAGACATTGGATGTTCTGGCGATCGAGATCATCACGGGTTATTGGGGAAAAGAGATCCGAAACAGGATCTGGCTATATGAATATAGTCCGGCAAGCGATGCCGACGAAATCATCATTCCTTCTCTTTTTCATAATAAGTCAAGCTGTTCGACGGAGGGAAGCGAAGAATGCGATTATCAACCATGAAAGGGATGGCTGCAGGCGGCTTAATCGGGCTGACCGTGGGCACCGGTTTGATGATGACGCCGCAGGGTAAGCGAATGAAGCGCGTTCTGGCCAGAAATGGACCCATGATGGCCAGACAGCTGATGGAGTGTTGGGTGAAATAATGGAAAGCGGGAGGGAAAGCAAGCGCTTTCCCTTTCTTTGATATGGAATGGGACAAGATATGAAGAAATTGCTCGTGTATGGTTTAGGTTTGACACTGATCGGCTTGTGCATATATCGCAAGCGGGACGAAGCGATGGGAATCGCTGCGGTGCTGATATTTACAGTGGTATTCTCCGCGGCCTTGTCGCCGTTGTGCACAAAACTGGAACAGCATGGAATACGGTTTGCAGCCGGCTACGCAGTTATTGGCTTATTTATGTTGGTCATGCTTGTGTTTGCGGCGTTTATCCCGTATCTTGTTACTCATTCCGTATATCTGATCAAACGAATATCTCCTATAGCCGCAGAGCTGATGCATCAGATGACTGCGGGCATGGAGGGAATTGGTTTTTCGCAATTGCATATCACAGAACCGGGTGCTGTGATGGGGCAGGCGTTCAGCCGACTGACGGGCGTGCTGGCGAAAGTTGGAATGGCTTTTGCAGCGCAGGCAGGCCGCATCCTGTTTTCGCTTGTGCTGACATATTACGTGCTGCGAGAGCGAAGAAGGATAGGAAATCACTTGCTCTTGTTTATCCCGACACTTTGGAGGCGTTCGGCTTTGGGTGCGCTTTGTGCATGCCGGAATGCGGCGCTGAGTTATTATTCCTGCCAGCTGAAGACCAGCGCGTTTGTTAGTTTGGCTACGTATATTGGATTGCTTGCTCTGAGAGTGCCGGATGCCTTGCTTCTTGCGTTGTTTATGGGAATTCTGGAAATGCTGCCGTACGTAGGACCGGTGCTGGCAGCTGTTCCGATCTTGCTCAGCAGTATAGCTCAGGGGATCGAAACCGCAATATGCGCGTTGATTCTGATCATTCTGGTCCAGCAGATTGAAGGGAATTTCGTGAGTCCGTATTTTACTGCAACAAGTACATCGGTTCATCCTCTGGCGGCGATTGTCGGCGTATTTGTGCTGGGGAGTCTGTTTGGTATCTGGGGTGTGCTGTTTGCTGTGCCGCTGATGGTGCTTTTGCAAAGCGTGCTTTGGACGGTCAGGCAGTCGCGTATGCGGGGCATGGAATTACAGATGAGTTGATCGAAAAGTTTTGCATCCGAAAGATTGAAACCATACGCGCTATCGTGTATAATATAGCATGCCAACTTACTGCAGGGGGGAACCTACCATGATTAATTCGGATATGGGAACTCAGCACTTTAAAGCCATCAGTGAGAATCCGCAGGATGCGCAGACCATTCTTCTGTGTGTGTATCATGCTTTGTCTGCCAAGGGTTACGATCCGATTACGCAGATCGTCGGCTATTTGATCAGCGGTGATCCGACGTATATCACCAGCTATCAGAATGCCCGTTCGCTGATTTGCCGCATCGACAGGGACGAACTGCTCGAAGAACTGGTGCAGTTCTATCTGTCCAAGAATGTTTGAGGAAGTCCGGGATGAAAAAGCGAATTGTAGCGCTGGACGTGGGTGATCGCCGTATCGGGATTGCCGTGAGCGATCCGCTGGGCATTACCGCGCAGCCGCTGGAAACATATACGCGCGTCGGCTACGGTCCGGACGCACGCCATATTGCGCAGATTGCGGAGAAATACGAAACGGATCAGATTCTCTGCGGTTTGCCGCGCAATATGGATGGCACGCAGGGATTTCAGGTGGAAAAGGTCCGCGAATTTGCCGCTAAGCTTGAAGAACTGGGGCTGCGTATCTCTTATTACGATGAGCGTATGACGACTATGCTGGCTGAAGGCGCGCTGCTCGAGGCCAATATGCGCCGCGAAGACCGAAAGAAGAAGGTTGACATGGTGGCAGCTGTCATGATCCTTCAGTCTTATCTGGACGCCAATGTTTCTGTTGCTGATTCTACAGAAGAAGATGAGGAAGAGGATGACGACGATGGCATCCTCGAAATGGTTGACGAAGACGGAAACGTTATCCGGTTCTATCTGAGTGCCAATATCCGGTATGCAGACGAGGATTATGTTTTGCTGACTTGCGCGGAAGCGGCTGAGGATATTGATCAGGATGAAAGCTTCATCATGCTGTGCACGACCGACGACGAGGGGAGTGCCTGCTATCAGTCTCTGGAAGATGAAGCGCTGATCGCTGCAGTCTATGAAGCATATCTTGCACAGAGCGAAAATACATAACATATTCGATTACATATTTCTGAAAGGGATCATATGACAGGACCGTTTGGAGAAGACGAGTTTTTTGAGGATGAATGGGTAGACGTTTATGATGCCGAAGGACATAAAGCGTCTGTGCGCCATTTGGCGACCGTTCGCCTGGGCGGAAAAAGCTATATGATTCTTGGCGAAATCGAAGAGGATTTTCAGGAAAAGGGACGCCTGATGCTGGTTCGGGAGGATCGAACCGTGGATGGCGCTCTGGAATATGTCGTTGTGCACGATGTGTCCGAAATTGAGCGTGTTATCGGTCATTTTGCGATGCATCTGCTCATGGATCATATAGATCAGCTTCCAGAGGGAATCGCGGATGAACTTGCCATGATGGATCTGGATATGCCGGATTTTGAATCAGACTGTGGATGCCGGCATCGTGCGGGCGACTTCTGCTTCTGCGGAAATCCGGATTATTTGCAGTAATTGAGATGCATTTTCTGCTTGCCATTCCTGCGAAAATCATGTATAATACACGCTAAAGGCGATGAATGAGACAAAGCCCGGAAAAAGCGCTTCACAGAGAGAGCGGAACATGGCTGCAATTCTGCTCGGGTCAGCTTCGGGAAATTCACTCATGAGCTGCTCCGCTGATATGTAGGCGGGGACGGATGACCCGTTATCCTGTCAAAGGCCTTACTATATGCCCATGCATATACGAGGTGAATTTGGGTGGTACCACGAGGAAATTCAGCCTCGTCCCTTTGTGGACGAGGCTTTTTTCTTTATAAAAAAGGAGGTTTTTCTCACATGGATATGCAAGAACAACTGCTTAAAATCCAGGAAGAGGCGCAGGCGCAGCTTGCGTCGATCACCGACAAGGCTGGTCTGGATGCGCTGAAGCTCAAGCTGATGGGCAAGAAGGGCGAATTGTCGCTGCTTCGCCGTTCCATGGGCCAGATCCCGGCTGAGGATCGCCCGAAGGCTGGTCAGATGATCAACGAAGTTGTCGCTGTGCTGACGGAGAAGATGGACGCGCTGGACGCCGAGCTCAAGAAGAAGGAACAGGAAAAGAAGCTGGCCAGCGAGGCGATCGACGTGACCGAGCCGCGTAAGCATACGTCGCTTGGCATGCAGCACCCGATTTCTCTGGTTCAGGATCAGATGCTGAGCGTCTTTACCAGCATGGGTTTTGACGTCGTCGAAGGCCCGGAGGTTGAATACGACCTGTACAACTTCGAGTTGATGAATATCCCCAAGAATCATCCGGCGCGCGACGCTCAGGATACGTTCTATATTGAGGATAATGTTGTTCTGCGTACGCATACCTCTCCGGTTCAGGCGCGCACGATGCTGGGTCGCAAGCCGCCGATCCGCATCGTTTGTCCGGGCCGCGTGTATCGCGCCGACGAAGTCGATGCGACTCATTCTCCGGTCTTCCATCAGATGGAAGGTCTGGTTGTCGCTGAGGACGTGACTATGGCCGACCTGAAGGGTACGCTGGATGCGTTTGCTCAGAAGCTCTTTGGTGAGGATATGACCACGCGTTTCCGTCCGTCCTTCTTCCCGTTCACCGAACCGTCTGCTGAGGTTGATCTGACCTGTGTCAACTGTCACGGCAAGGGCTGCCGCATCTGCAAGGGCACCGGCTGGATCGAGGTCCTCGGCGCCGGCATGGTCAATCCCAAGGTTCTGGAAATGTGCGGCATCGACAGCAAAAAATATAGCGGTTTTGCTTTCGGCGTTGGCCTGGAGCGTATCGCGATGCTGCGCTACGGCATTACAGATATGCGCGCGCTGTTTGAGGGAGATGTGCGTTTCCTGTCCCAGTTCCGTGATGATTAAGGTTGGAGGAAGAAGACAATGAGAGTACCGATGCAATGGCTCAAGCAGTACACGGATGTTCCGGTTTCTGCGCAGGCTTTTCAGGATGAAATGATCAATCACGGCACGGGCGTCGAAGGTCTGGAGGATCAAAGCGAGGCGCTTGAGAATGTCGTTGTGGGCAAGATTCTTACTGTGCGTGACCATGAGAATTCCGATCATCTTCACGTGTTGACCGTGGACGTCGGCGAGGAAGAACCGGTGCAGATCGTCTGCGGCGCGCCCAATGTCGCTGAAGGCATTCTTGTTCCGGTCGCTAAGGTTGGCGCGAAGCTGCCGGGCGGCATTGTGATCAAGAAGGGCAAGCTGCGCGGTGTGGAATCCTACGGCATGTGCTGCTCCGGCCCGGAGATTGGCGTTCCGGAGTATCTGTATCCCTCCGTGGGTGACGAAGGTCTGCTCGTGTTCCATGAGGAATATGTACCGGGCAGTGACGTTCGTCCGATCCTCGGCGTGGATGACACGATCGTGGATTTCGAGATTCTTGCCAATCGCCCGGACTGTCTGAGCGTTTGGGGCGTTGCGCGCGAGGCTGCCGCAACGCTGGGTACCAAGTTCAGCAAGCCGGAGATCAAGGTCGATACCGTTCCGGGCAAGATGAGCGATTTCGTGAATATCGAGGTTAAGGATACCGACCTGTGCCCGCGCTACTGCGCCCGCGTGGTGAAGAACATCAAGATTGGTCCGTCTCCGATGTGGATGCGTAAGGCGCTCAATGCTGCGGGCGTTCGCGCGATCAACAATATTGTTGATATCACCAACTATGTCATGCTCGAAACAGGTCATCCGATGCATGCATTTGACCTTGCGAAGGTCAAGGAGCAGCACGTGATCGTCCGTCGCGCGTATGAGGGCGAGAAGATCGTGACGCTTGACGGCAAGGAGCGCGATCTGACGACCGATATGCTGATGATCGCGGACCAGAACAATGCGACTGGCATTGCTGGCGTCATGGGCGGCGAGGAATCCGAAATCACCGAAGAGACCACGACGGTCATGTTCGAGATCGCGGCGTTCGACCGCAGCAACATCCGTCTGACCACCCGCGCACTGGGTATGCGTACGGAGGCCTCCGGCCGTTTTGAGCGCGGCGTGTGCGCTGCGACCTGCCGTGAAGCGGCGGACCGTGCCTGCCAGCTGGTGAATATGCTCGGTTGCGGTGAGGTTATCGACGACGTTTATGACTGCTATCCGAATCCGAAGCCGCAGACGGTCGTCGAAGCTTCTGTGAAGCGCATCAACAACCGCATCGGCATGAATATTTCCGGTGAGGAAATGGTGAAGATCCTGACCAGCCTTCATATGGATGCAAAGCTTGAAGGCGATAAGCTGACAGTGATTGCGCCGGAGTATCGCGAGGATATCGAGGTTGAGGAGGATCTCTCCGAGGAAGTCCTGCGCATCTATGGCTATGAGCACATCCAGTCCACGCTGCTGCGCGGCGAGACTGCGCCGGGTACCCGCAATGCAAATATGCTGCTCTCTGACAAGGTGAGCCGCATTCTGGTTGGCATGGGCCTGTATGAGATCCGTAATTTCTCTTTCATCAGCCCAAAGCTGCTTGACAAGCTGAACCTTTCCGCGGATGACAAGCGCCTCAACGTGCTTAAGCTGACCAATCCGCTTGGCGAGGATACCAGTGTCATGCGTTCCACGCTCGTCCCGTCTGTGCTTGGTACGGTTTCTCTGAACCAGAGCCGCAACAACGAGACCGCGATGCTCTATGAGATCTCTCCGATCTTTGACATGAGCAGCTATAAGCAGGGCGAACTGCCGCACGAGCAGCCGATGCTCTGTATCGGCGCGTATGGCCCGAAGGTCGACTTCTATCTGGTTCGCGATATTGTGATGGATATGCTTGCGCGCTTTGGCGTGGTTTGCGAAATCGTTCCGGGCGCTGAGCCGTATCATCATCCGGGTCGTGCGGCGAAGCTGATGGTCGGCGGCGTGTGCCTGGCCAATGTGGCGGAAGTTCACCCGGCGACCATGGCAGCGTTTGAGATTACCAAGCGCACGGTGATTGCTGAGGTGAATCTGGAGCTGTTGGGCGAACTGCGCTGCAAGATGGGCCATGTTCATGCGCTGCCGAGGTTCCCGGCAGTGACCCGTGATATCGCGCTCGTCATGGATGAGGCGACGACGGTGGGCAGCGTTCTGGCGAGCATTCGCGAGGCTGGCGGCGCGCTGCTGGAGAGTGCAGAGATGTTCGATATCTACCGCGGTGCCCAGCTCGGCGAAGGCAAGAAGTCTGTGGCGTTCTCTCTGGCGTTCCGCAACAGTGAGCGCACGCTCTCTGACGACGACGTCAATCCGCTGATGAAGAAGATTCTCTCTTCCTGCGAGAAGAACAACGGCGCTGTGCTGCGGCTGTAATTTCAAATTTAAAATGGGGTGACCGGTGATGCTTGATAGTCGAATCAATGCTTCTACACTGCGCTTTGCTGTGTTTGGCGAATCGCTCAAGCATACCTGGTCACCCCAGATTCATAATTCGCTGTTTCAAGCTGCTGGGCTTGATGCTGTGTATCTGCCTGTGACTGTGCCTGCGGATATGATTGGCGCGGCGGTGGATGTATTCCGCAGCTGCTTTGCCGGATTTAACGTGACTATTCCATATAAGGAGAGGATTATTCCGTTTCTAGATGAAGTGGATGATGCGGTCAAAGCATGCGGCGCGGTAAACACGGTTGAAAACCGGGATGGACGCTTGATCGGGCATATCACCGATGGTTTGGGTATGCTGCGCGCGATTGAGGAATGTAAAATACCCACTCAGCAGGTGAACGTACTGATTCTCGGTGGCGGTGGTGCTGCGCGCGTGGCTGGCTATGAGTTCCTGATTCGCGGTGGCCGTGTGACTTTTGCTGTGCGCGATCTGAATAAAGGTATGAAGCTGGCAAGTGAACTCGCCGATACGCAAACAGACGGAATGGCCCGACTCTGCGTATGCTCACTCCATGGCATCAAGGGCGCATATGATCTGCTCGTTAACTGTACGCCTGTGGGCATGTATCCTCGTGTCGATGAGCGTCCTGTCGATATCGATGTGATTGCGCGATGCGGCGCAGTGTTTGATGCGGTCTATAATCCGCGCAAAACTGAGTTGCTGGATGCTGCACAGACGCTCCATATTCCATGCGTGGAAGGGTTGGGCATGCTGTTTTACCAGGCGGTTGAAGCGCAACGTATCTGGTTTGGCGAGGCGAGGATATGCCCTGAATACACACAGCAGCAAATTTATCTGGATTTGCTTGCGAATATGTGGTAGCTTTTCACAAGCGAGCATTCCAAGGAGGCTGTGAAATGAATATCTGGCATGATATTTCTCCGGAAATGATCACACCTGAGCGCTTCATGGCTGTGATCGAGATCAAAAAAGGCGGAAAGAACAAATACGAACTGGATAAGGCGACTGGCATGCTGCGTCTGGACAGAGTGCTGTACACATCCACGCATTATCCGGCAAACTATGGGTTTATTCCGCGTACATATGGGGACGATGGCGACCCGCTGGATGTGCTTGTCTTGTGCTCGGAAGCGATTGAGCCGATGACGCTTGTTCAGTGCCGTCCGATTGGCGTATTTGAGATGCACGACGGCGAAGATCAGGATGAAAAGGTCATCGCTGTTCCGCTGGGGGATCCGAACTACAATTTCATGTTTGATATCGCCCAGCTGCCCGAGCATGTCCTCAGTGAGATCCGTCACTTTTTCACGGTTTACAAAGAGCTGGAAAGCGGAAAGACTGTGGTCAGCCATGCGGAAAACCGCGAAGAGGCCAACCGTGTCATTGTGCAGGCGATTCAGGCATACAATGAAAGATTCGGCGATCGTGCCGGAAAGAAAGAGAAAAAGAAGGGGTAGAATCATGGAAAAACGCCCCGTGATCGGTGTATCCGGTCCGTTTAATCATGAAAAGCAGCAAATGCTCTTTGGCGAACGCTATGCTAATACGCTTCTGCGGGCAGGCGCGTTGCCTGTGCTTTTGCCCAGAACGACGGACGAAGCGACTGTCTGTGCGCTGCTGGACAGTATTGATGGTCTTCTGCTTGCGGGCGGAGGCGACGTTTTGCCGGCACGCTTTGGCGAGGAGACGCTTCCGGCCTGCGGAAAGCCGGATGAGATCCGAGATGAGTTTGAATTGCTGCTTCTCAAGCATGCGCTGCTGCGCCGAATGCCCGTCTTTGGCATTTGCCGCGGCGTGCAGATGATTGCCGTGGCGCTGGGTGCTACGCTGTTTCAAGATATTGAAAGCCAGCTTGGTCTTCCGAGGGTGAATCATTATCAGGAGCTTCCGTACGACGATGCGACACATGTTGTGCGATTCAAAGAGGGAGGATTGCTGGAGCGCATCACCGGCACGTCGGTGATGCCTGCCAACAGCATGCATCATCAGTCGATCAAGGAAGCTGGGGATCGTGTGCGCATTGAGGGAATCACGATGGATGGCGTTATTGAGGCGATCAGTGCCGCGGACAACGACGCCGTCTTCGGCGTTCAGTTCCATCCGGAGTATTTTGCTCATTACAGCGATTTTGCGTATCGACTGTTTACGTACTTTGTTGAAAAAGCAACTGAATATATGAAGTAAAGGGATGCCTGTTCTGTTTGGGAGCGGGCATTCTTTCAATATTTTCCTGTGGTTGATCTGCTATTGTCTTTTTGCTATAATGGGAGCAGGAATGATGATAATAGGAGGGCGCCTGATGAAGCGATCCTTTCGGTTTTACGTGATCTGTGCAATGTTTTTTGTCCTGCTTTGCTCCGCATTTGGCGCACGGGCAAACGCGCAGATGAGTTCTACAATCCGTGTCTGGCTCAATCGTTTAAAGGTGGCGGATGCCCTGCGCATTGACGTACAGGGAACCTACATGCTTGAGGATGGATCGATGACGTTTTCGGACGGCACAAAGATGACTGTCGTGCTGCGAGGCGATAGCCTTGTCCTGCATACAGGTCCTGTTGCGGTTGTGATGGGTTCGGAAATGAAGCTGATTCGATGTGATGGGGATAAATCCGCTGCGCTGATGCTCAACGGCAGCGACGGACTTTATGAAGGAGATCTTCATCTGAGCATCCTCAATGGTGCAATCATGCCCGTTCTGTATATCTTCATTGAAGATTATCTGCTGGGCGTCGTGCCGTATGAAATGGGCGATTCGTTCCCTCTGGAAGCACTGAAGGCGCAGGCGATCGCAGCGCGCACATATGCGCTCAAGCGTAGCGGTTCTGATGGAGACTATGACGTAGAGGATACGACAAATGATCAGGCCTATAGAGGCCGGTCGGATTCCAGCCCGCTTTCGGAGCAGGCAGTACGGGAAACGACTGGTCTTTGTGGCACATACAAGGGTAAGCTGGCTGACTGCTATTATTCTGCTAGCAATGGTGGACAAACGGAACTGGGGGAACATGTATGGCCGAAGGATGATCCGGACGCGTATGGATATATGGACATGCGCGACGACCCGTTTGACTATGAGAATGATGCCAGTTCAGTCAAGCGATTTACACTTAAAAAGAAGCCAGGGGAAGCCGGCGTTGGCTCTGCCCTGCACAGCACGCTGGTTTCTGCGCTGTCAAAACCGCTTGAAGCGCTGGGTTATGAGGCGGATGATGCGCTGATCCGCTTTGATGAAATCGTTAATGTGGCAATGGATACGCCCAAATTTGATGAACCGTCCAGATTACTGACTCAGGTACAATTCGATGTGAAGATCTCTGCCCGGGAATATACGTTCAGGCCGTTTACGCAAGAGAATAGCGCAGTATTGTCTGAAAGTGCCGGAGAGATTTTGCTGGAGGCAACACCGAGTCTGACGCCTGCTCCGACAGCGACGCCTGCCTATTCGCCGTACAAGGCCATTGATGGAGTATTCTCTGTCGTTCTTCCGGTATTCCCTGATGCGGAAAAAGCGATGGGGCTGAGCATCAACGTGTATCAAAATGAGTTGATCCGTGTGATGGATATCGGTTCCGCATTTGTGTTCGAATCGCGCAGATTTGGTCATGGCGTTGGCATGTCTCAACGAGGCGCTCAACAGATGGCCGAAAAATACGGCATGACCTGTGAACAGATTCTCTCGTTCTATTATCCGGGCATGAATGTCATGATGTATGATGCGAAGAAAACGCCGCTCCCGACTGTGAATGCGGAATTGATGGCCACGCCTGCGCCGACGCCGAGTCCTACGCCGCGACCGACGCTGATGCCTGTAACAAAGGAAAAACTGCCCAGAGGAGCGTATATTGCTGTTGTCAGCAACATCAGCGAGGAGTCCTCGCTGAATCTTCGCGAACGGCCAAGTCTGTCTGCAGATGTGCTTCGCAGGCTGTATAAGGATCAGGAATTGATCGTCCTCAAGGATTCCAAAGACGGTTGGTCGCATGTCAGAACGGATGTCATTGAGGGTTATGTCCGCAGTGAATATCTTCAGACGGCGGAGTAAAGAATACACCTGTGACAATGTGTTGTCAGTTTGCAGCAGGAATGGCGCATTGACTCGCTGATTTTAGGTAAAATATTCACAAAACGTGTTTTCTTTGTAAAAACAATGGGGAAAGACTTGAAAAATATACAGGTTTTAGGTACAATATAAAAGGGTTTTCCCCGTGTCAATGTTGTTTTGACGAACAGAATTAGGAGGAGATTTCCAATGGTTAAGGTTGCGATTAATGGTTTCGGTCGCATTGGCCGTCTGGCTTTCCGTCAGATGTTTGACGCTGAGGGCTATGAGGTTGTTGCTATCAACGATCTGACCAGCCCGAAGATGCTGGCTCACCTGCTCAAGTATGATACCGCTCAGGGTCCGTACGTCCACAAGGATACCGTTTCCTACAAGGAGCCGGTTTTCGAAGAGGATGGCAAGACCGTGAAGGTTCCGGGTTCCATCACCGTCGCTGGCAAGGAGATCACCATCTATGCCAAGCCGAAGGCGAACGAGCTGCCGTGGGGCGAGCTGGATGTTGACGTTGTGCTCGAGTGCACCGGCTTCTACACCAGCAAGGCCAAGGCGATGGCTCACATCGAGGCTGGCGCCAAGAAGGTTGTCATCTCTGCTCCGGCTG
>SVGO01000030.1 GCA_015056305.1 Clostridiales bacterium
TGTGCCCAGGAGCATGAACACCATGTTCTATGTGTTCAGCGGCGTGTTCGATCAGATCTTCGCCATTCAGGGTGTGGCTGCCATCTGCTATCTGCTCGATGAGCACGGCAAGTCGTCCAAATGGCAGCGTCTGGTCTTCGTCGTCGGCTATTTCATGCTCAATTCGATGGCTGTTATGATCGGCATCTTCGATCAGGCGATAGACTTTGCACATCGCCGTGAGAAGCTCGACGCGCAGGAGAATCCGTTCGATCCCCGGCGCGATGTTTAATTCATTTGTAGCAATCAAAAATCTAAAAGCGTTTATTGTATAATTAGGAGGATACAGTCATGAAAGTGATTCTGCTCAAGGATATCAAGGGTACTGGCAAGAAGGATCAGATCATCGAGGCTTCCGACGGATACGCCCGCAATTTCCTGTTCCCCAAGGGCCTGGCCCGCGAGGCGAACGCTACCAACCTTAATGCGATTGCCAACGCCAAGAGCGCGGAGAAGCATCGCGAGGATGTTGCCCGTGCCGCTGCGCAGGAGACGGCCAAGAAGATTGCCGGCAAGGTGATCAACATCAGCGCCCGCGGCGCCGAGGGCGGCCGCCTCTACGGCTCTGTGACCTCCGCTGAGATTGCCGCCGCGCTGGAAAAGCAGTACGGTGTGAAGGTGGAGAAGCGCCGCGTTGACGTCAAGAACATCCGCAATGCGGGTGAGTACAACGTCAGCGTCTGGCTCTATGCCGGCATCACTGCGGAGATGACCGCCAAGGTCGAGGTCTCTGCCCAGTAACCGGCGTACCGCCGGTGGTATTTCCGACGAAAGTATGTGGGTCTTGCGGCTCAGCGCACGTGGCCGGATTCTTGTCGGGAGATGATTCCAATGAACGCCCTATGAAGATGCGAAGGAGAGTGAGTGCATGGACGAGCAGGTGATGCGCGTTCCGCCGAATAATGCGGATGCAGAGAAGAGCGTACTTGGCTGCATGATGCAGGATCGCGAGGCGCTGAGCATGGCCTTTGAACTGCTCCATGCTGATGATTTTTATCAGCCGGCCAATCGCGAGATCTTTGATGCCATGCATCAGCTCAATACGCAGGGTATGCCCATCGATCTGGTGACGGTGGATGACGAGCTCTCCCGCCGCGGCACGCTCGAAGGCGTAGGCGGCACGAATTATCTCGTTGAGCTCTCCCAGTGCATGCCCTCCACGGTCAATGCCAAGGCGTATATCCAGATCGTCGACGAAAAGGCGATTCTGCGCCGCATGATCAAGGCGACGGGCGATATCGCGTCCTCCTGCTATCAGCAGGCGGATCCGCTGTCGGATATCCTCGGCGTGGCCGAAAAGTCCATTTTCGATATCGTCATGCGCAAGAATGAGGGCGCGACACTCACGCACATCGCGGACGTGCTGCCCGATACGTATCTGCGCATCGAGCAGCTCACCGAACTCAAGGGCGGCATCGACGGCGTGCCTACGGGCTTTGTTGATCTGGATAATCTGCTCACCGGCCTTCATGGCGGCGAGCTGGTCATTGTCGGTGCGCGCCCATCCATGGGCAAGACCAGCTTCGGCATGAACCTCATCGCACATGCTGCGATGATGGCGGGCAAGACAACGGCCGTCTTCTCTCTGGAGATGCCCAAGGATCAGCTGGCGATGCGTCTTCTGTGTGCAGATGCGCGCGTGGACATGCAGGCTGTGCGCCATGGCTCGCTGCATGACGATGACTGGGTCAAGCTCTCCGCGACGCTCGGTCCGCTGGCCGCATCCAATATTTATATCGACGATACGTCCGGCATCACGCCGTCCCAGCTGCGCTCCCGCTGCCGCAGGCTCAAGATGGAGCGCGGTCTGGATATGATCATGGTCGACTACCTGCAGCTCATGAGCGCGGACGGCCGTGTGGAGAACAGGCAGAATGAGGTGAGCGAGATCTCGCGAAATCTCAAGTCGATCGCCAAGGAACTGAACGTCCCGCTGGTTGCGCTGGCGCAGCTTTCGCGTGCCGGCGCGCAGCGCAGCGACAAGCGCCCGATCCTCTCTGATCTTCGAGACTCTGGCGCTATCGAACAGGATGCGGACGTGATCATGTTCCTGCACAGAGAAGAATATTACGATCCTAATACCGAGGACAAGAACATCGCAGAGGTCATCGTCGCCAAGCAGCGCAATGGCCCTCTGGGCACGGTGAAGCTGGCCTGGCTGGGACAGTACACGCGCTTTGCCAGCCTTCAGCAAGGCGGACTGAGCGCCTGAGGTGAAGCATGCACACGCTGGTTGTGGCGGAGAAGCCGTCCGTCGCGCGCGACATTGCGCGCGTGCTGGGCGCAAGGGACAAAGGCGAAAACTGCCTGATCGGCGGTGGCTATGTGGTCACCTGGGCGATCGGCCATCTGGTCACGCTCAAGGAGCCGCAGGAGCTGGACGAGCGATACACGAAATGGCGCGCAAATGATCTGCCGATCCTTCCCAAGCGGATGGAGACGAAGGTCATCAAAAAGACAGGCGCGCAGTTTCGCTCGGTCAAAAAGCTTCTTAACGACAAGGAAACGCAAACCGTCGTCTGCGCCACGGACTCCGGGCGCGAGGGCGAACTGATCTTTCGCTACATTTATGAGCAGGCGGGCTGTAAAAAGCCCGTTATGCGTTTATGGATATCCTCAATGACGGACGAGGCGATCAGGCAGGGCTTTGAGAATCTGCGTCCGTCCAGCGACTATGACGCGCTTTACGCCAGCGCCCGCTGCCGTGCGGACGCGGACTGGCTCATCGGCATGAACGCCACGCGCGCCTATACGCTGCGCTACAATGTGCTTTTGTCTGTGGGCCGCGTGCAGACGCCGACGCTTTCCATGCTTGTCAAACGCAGGAAGGAGATCGACGCCTTCGTTCCGCAGACGTATTATACTGTCCGCGCAGACTTTGGAAGCTACCACGGTACATATGTTTCGCCCAAGGGAGAAAAGCGGATCGATAGCCGGGAACTCGCCGAGGCAATCGCCGCGCGCGTGAAAGGACAGCCGGGCAGCGTCGTGCAGGCGGCGAGGGAGAAGAAGACGGATTATCCGCCGTTGCTTTATGATCTGACGACCCTGCAGCGTGAGGCCAACGGTCAGCTTGGCTTCACGGCGAAAAAGACGCTTGCTACCGCACAGAAGCTCTATGAAACGCACAAGCTGATCACATACCCCAGAACCGACAGCCGGTATCTTTCTCATGACATGACGGGCAAGGTTGAAAAGGCGCTCGCTTCCTATGACGGCACGCTGCAGGAGATCGGCCAAAAGGCGCTGGAATACGGCGTGCGGCGCACGCCACGCGTGTTCGACGACGCAAAGCTCACCGACCACCATGCCATCATCCCGACTGGAAAGAGCGCAGATAAGCTCTCTCTGACCCCGGATGAGCGCAGTCTCTATGAGATGATCGCACGCAGGCTGGCTGCGGCGTTCTATCCGAATCATGAATACGACGCGCTGCGTGTGGTGACGCGCGTGGGTGAAGACGATTTCCTTTCTACCGGCAAGAGCGTGACGCAGGAGGGCTGGAAGGAAGTCTATCGCCATCAGAGCGAAAAGCGCAAAAAGGCGGACGACGATCAGAAGCTGCCGCCGCTTTCCGTGGGCGACAGCGTCACATGCAAGGGTGCGAAAGCCAAAGAGGAGCAGACCAAGCCGCCCAAGGAGCATAACGACGCGTCCCTGCTTCGTGAGATGGAGCATGCCGGACGGCAGATCGAGGATGAAGCGCTGCGCGAGGCGATGAAGGACTGCGCGCTGGGCACGCCCGCCACGCGTGCTGCGATCATCGAGCGGCTGCTGGAGGTCGGCTATGTCCGGCGGTCAGGCAAAAACCTCGTCGCCACACTCAAGGGCGTGCAGCTCATTGAGGCTGTGCCGCCGGAGATCGCCTCGCCGGAGACGACGGGCCGATGGGAGCGCGCCCTCTCCGAGATCGCCAGAGGCAAGGACGGAGAGGTGCGCTTTCGCGAGGGTATTGCGCGCCTGGCGGCGTTTCTTGTCCAGCAGGCGTCCTCCGCGCCGGACGTCCCTTTTGAAAAAGAGGAGCGGCGCGGCCGGGCGGCAAAGCGGCCCAAGGACATGGGCCTTCCCTGCCCGGTGTGCGGGCATGGAAAGATGGCGGAGAATTCAAAAGGATACTACTGCACCCGTTTTCGTGAAGGATGCAGATTCACCATCTGGAAAAACGAACTCGTGCGCTATGGCGGCCCGGAGCTGAGTGAAAAGCTGCTCAGGCTTTGCGTGGAGAAGAAGGAAGTGCGCGGCTCAAGCGGCACCATTTACTATGAGGACGGAAAGATTCGCTTCGTCCCGGCAGGCCGCTGAGCTGCAAAAGAAACCGGAGGATGACCATGAAACTGTATGAACAGGCGGATTTTGACAGGAGCAGACAGGACAAGCGAAAGGCACTTTCTCTGACGCTTGCGCTTTCGCTGCCGTTTCTTGCGCTTGCCGGCGTTGCCTTCGCGCTGCGCATTGAGCAGCTTTGCGTGGCGGGCTGCTTTATCGCGGGCGCGATCGCCATTTTTCTGTACGATCTGCGCGTAAAGCCTGCGCTGCGCTATGCGGCGTATCTGGCCGAAGTGCACAGCGGCCTGACCCGTCAGACCGGCGGCGCGCTGGTGCGCATGGGCGACGATCCCGTATATCAGGATGGCGTCAATTTCTTCGAGATCATCCTCAATATCTATGAGGATCTGGACGAGGAGGGTGAGCGCCGATTCCTGCTCGACGCCAAGAAGAAAATCCCGGGCGAGTGGCTCAACTGCGACGTCGTTGTGACCAGCCATGGCAATTATCTGCTGGAAGCCCGGCTGGCGGAGGAGAAAGCATGAGTGTGGGCAGAAGGCGCCTGGTCTTTGCGCTGCTGCTTGTGTCCATTGCTGCGCTGATGTTTGCGCTCAATGTGCATACGCCGCTGATGATGGATGACTACGATTACAGCTTTTCCTGGAGCACGGGGGAACGCCTGAATGGACTCGCCGCAATTGTTTCCTCACAGGCGGCGCATTACAGGTTGTGGGGCGGCCGCAGCGTGACGCATTTTCTTGCGCAGCTGTTTCTGTATCTGGGCAAGCCTGTGTTCAATCTGGCTAATGCGCTTATGTATGTCCTGCTTCTGCTGGAAATCTATGCGCTGAGCAAGCGAAAGGAAACAGCATGGGACTGGCGGCCCATTCTGCTGGCGCATCTGCTGCTGTTTGCGTCGGTGGAGTTCTTCGGCGTCGCTTTTCTCTGGCTGGACGGCGCGTGCAATTATCTCTGGGGCACGGCTCTGGCCCTTGTGCCGCTGCTGATCAGCAGAAGTGAACGCGAGGGCGGGTTCTTTGATTGTGATGCTATGCGCAGCTGGCTTGCTCTGCCGCTGTGCTTTCTGGCAGGATGGACGAATGAGAATACGGCCTGCGGCGTGCTGGCAGCGCTTTTTCTGCTGCTTGTCTGGGACGTGATCCGGAAGCGGAAGATTCGCCTCTGGCGTGCAGCAAGTCTGGCTGCTCAGGCGCTGGGCGTGGCGGTGATGCTGCTTGCCCCAGGAAACTTTGCGCGTGCAGGCGAGCCGTCTTCCCGCACGATGATCATCGAGCTGATTTACCGCGCAGCGGTCGTGTGCTACTGTCTGCTGCGCTATGCGGGCATTCCTGTGCTGTTTGCGGCGATTGCCGTGCTGACCGCGATTCGAAAAAAGACGAAGCTGCGGGTTGAATGGCTGTGTGTGCTGGGCGCAGGCGCCGTTTTGAGTGCTGGAGCGCTGGTGGGTTCCCCGCAGATTGCAGACAGATCGTTTACTGCGCTGATCGTTTTACTGACTGCTATGCTTCTGACGGTGATGGCGGATAGAAAACCGGCATCCGACAGACGCAGCGTGTATGTCGGTGCGGCGCTTGTGGTCGTCTGCGTGCTTGCCGGCGTATATGCGCTTGGTGAGGTCCGTGCGCATGGCAGCGCCTGGATGCAGCAGGTTGCTGCGATGGAGCAGGCTGCTGCTGCGGGCGACGATGTGGCTGTCGTTTCCTCCGTGCCGTCTTCTTCCCGCTATACGATGGACATCGTGCTTTCGCCGGAGCCCTCTGTCTGGCCCAACAGTTCGCTGGGCAAATACTATGGCGTACGCATTGTGGGCGAATAATTGGGGCAGAAAAGTGATCATTCGGTGAAATTCTGATTTTATCCTTCAAAAATGACAAGCCGCGCACGGTTACATGCCATGCGTGGCTTGACATTTGTGTGTCGTCAAATTATAATGTAACGTATATTGCCGAGTTGCGGCTGAAAGGAAGAGAACGAAACATGAAAAAGAGGATCGCGCTGATCGCCATGCTGCTTGTGGCGGCTCTGACGCTCTCCGGTTGCAACCTCATCGGTTACGACGCTGAGCTCGATGGTGCGCAGGTGGTGGCTAAGGTTAATGATACCGAGATCACGAAGGCGGAATGGCTGGCCTATCGCGATTATATTATCGAATACGAGCAGCAGTACATGCTCCAGTACTACGGTATGTCCATGCCGATGGACGAAAGCATGGTGGCTTCCTACAACGAGCTGGCGCTGGAGCAGCTTATTGAGTCCAGCGTCATTGAGGCGAAGCTGGATGAACTGGGCATGGATCCGCTCAGCGAGGAGAAGGCCGCCGAGGTTGACGCGTATGCCGCGGATATGGTCGATCTGTACAAGATGCTGATCCGTTTCCAGAACTACCCGGAGCTGGAGACCGTCGAGGAAGAGGCTGAGCGCCTGGCTGCCGAGGAGAATCCGGGCGAGCCGGTTGCGACCGTGACCGACGCTGAGCTGGACGCCATGCTCAATGAGGAACTTGCGGCCATCGGCTACACCTACGACTACTTTGCCGAGACCCAGAAGGTTTCTGTCCAGCAGGATATGCTGCGCGAGCATACCGGCAAGGACGTCGTCGTCACCGACGAGCAGGTGAAGGCGGAGTTTGACAGCCTGGTTGCCACGCAGAAGGAGACCTACGATGCGACGCCGGCTTCCTATGCCTATGCGGAGCAGAATGGTCTGGATCTGTACTATATCCCGGAAGGCTATCGCGGCGTGAAGAACCTGCTGGTGATGATCGACAGCGAGAAGCAGACCGAGATCAATAACCTGCAAACCGAGCTGAACACGGCCAACAACACCCTCAACAGCGGCAACGCGCAGATTGAGGAGATGAAGTCCGAGGATACCGCTGAGCTTGATGCCGAGGCGAAGGCTGCTTATGATGAGCAGATTGCTGCGCTCGAGGCACAGGTAGCTGCCGCTCAGGCGACCGTTGAGGAGACCCAGGCGAAGCTCGATGCTGCGAAGAAGGCCGCCTTTGCCGAGATCAAGCCGGTTGCAGAAGAGGCGCTGGCCAAGGCCATTATCGGCGAGGATTTTGATGCGCTCATCGAAACCTACGGCGAGGATACCGGCATGATGGCCGAACCGGCGAAGACCCGCGGCTACCTGGTCTGCGAAGGCCTGTCCCTCTATGAGCAGAACTTCCAGGATGCTGCGATGGCGCTGAAGAACGTCGGCGACGTTTCTGATCTGGTGGAGACCGCTTATGGCTATCATATCCTGCAGTATACCTGTGATATCGAGGCCGGCGAGGTCGAGTACACTGACGAGATCAAGGAAGCGATCCATGCTGAGATGCTCTCCGCTGCGCAGGACGCCGCCTATGATGCTGCTGTGACCCAGTGGGTATCCGAGGCGAAGGTGGAGACCTTCCCGAAGGTCATGGAGTAACCATAAACTTCACAGCGCTGCAGAGCGGGCAAAGCTTTGCAGCGCTTTTTGTATATCGATATAATGCACACAATGCCTCTGTTCGTAATCAATGCCGCGCTTACTTTCATCGAGAAGAAAGCGCGGCTTTTTCGTGTTTGAGCAGCATAGAATGCCTATAAGGAGGGATGAGCATGCGCAGATGCAGCCCCGGAGCAAGACGGTGTCTGGGCGGTGTGCTCGCCTTTGCAGGCGTGATGATCGTGTTCGTGTGCCTGCCCGTGGAGCTGTTCCTGATTGCACTGGGCGTGGGTATGACGGCGGTGGGTATCGCGCTGTTGGATTTCTAGGTGGAAGAGGGGGAGAGTATGGCGGTCAGGATGATCTGCGTGCGTGCGCCCAGGCTGGTGCGCGTGATCTGCCGGTGGTTCGGCGTGGGAAAGAAATAAAAAGCGCCCAGTGGACGCTTACGTTTGAGAACAGCTTATCATGGTAAGCTGCCCGGTGCTCGCCGCACGTATTATTTCGAAATTTCTTATTCATAAAAAAGACACCCGGCTTCATGAAAGAAACCGGGTGTCCTCATGTCAATATGGACAATTACAGAGCACGCTCGACCTTGCCGCTGCGCAGGCAACGGGTGCAGACGTTCATGTGACGAACGGTGCCGCCGACGGTCACGCGAACACGCTGGGTGTTCGGCAGCCAAACGCGATTGCTCTTGCGGTTGGAGTGGCTGACGTTGTGGCCGCTCATAGCGCCCTTCTGGCAAACTTCACAAATCTTTCCCATGATCACACCTCCTTCTGGTGCGTAAACAGTCATAACATGATTATTTTAGCACCTGAACCCCGATTTGACAAGTGTTTTTTCGATTTTGTTTTGAATAAAATGAAAAAAACCATCTGAAAACCCATTCAAGAGGGAGAAAACCAAGATTCAGCGGGAGATTTTTTCGAGGAATCCTTGTAAAATCGTAAGCTTTCTTGTATACTGTAAAATGATCCATTGAGATTTCGGGTCAGTATGACCCTGCGCAAGGAGGGTTTTTTCATGGAATGCAAAATCAACAACGATCTCGGTCAGATTACGATTACTGAAGATGTCCTGCTGAAGGTGGCGGGTTATGCTGCGCTGGAGTGCTATGGCATCGTGGCGATGTCTTCCAAGCGTGCCAAGGACGGTTTTGTCGAGTGGCTCGGCAGGGAGAACCTCACCAAGGGCGTGCGCGTCAATGTGACGGAGGGCGGTATCGACATCGATCTGTATATCATCGTTGAATACGGCATCTCTATTGTTGAAGTCTGCAAGATTATCAAATCTCAGGTCTGCTATAAGATCGAGAGCATGACGGGCGCTAAAGTGCGCAGAGTGAATATTTCGGTTGAGGGTATCCGCGTCTGATCCCCGACGTAAACTGGAGGCGAAATTTTTGTCACAGCAAGTAATTGACGGGTTGCTTCTGAAAGAGATGATTATCGCGGGAGCGAACCTGCTTGAACAGAACCGTGAGGCGATTGACGCGCTGAACGTGTTCCCCGTGCCGGACGGCGACACGGGCACCAATATGTCCCTGACGATGAAATCTACCGTGAAGGAGATCGCAGCGCTGGATGTGGCCGATGCGGCCAAGCTGGCCAATATGGCGGCGCGCGGCGCGCTCAAGGGCGCGCGCGGCAACTCCGGCGTCATCCTGTCCCAGATTCTGCGTGGCTTTGCCCGCGGCATCGAGGGCTGCGCGACCATCGACGCCGAAGCGTTCTCCAAGGGTCTGCGCTCCGGCGCGGATACCGCGTATAAGGCGGTTATGAAGCCCAAGGAGGGCACCATCCTCACGGTCATCCGCGTCATCGCCGAGGAATCCCAGCGCTATGTCGCCAAGAAGCCGCGTACTGTCGGCGACGTCCTGGACAAGATGATCCGCAGCGGCGAGGCGATTCTGGAAAAGACGCCGGATATGCTTCCGGCGCTCAAGCAGGCGGGCGTGGTCGACTCTGGCGGACAGGGTCTGCTCACCGTGCTCAAGGGCTGGCGTGCTGCGTATAACGGCGAGAAGGTGGAGGACACCGTTGCCGGCGTGGGCGAGGCCGCGACCTTTGAGTTCGAGGACGACCACGATTCCATGGAGGAGATCAAGTTCAAATATTGCACCGAGTTCATCATTCAGGAGATGAACGAGGGTGTGACGGATCACGACATCAACAAATTCCGTACCCGTCTGACCCGCATCGGCGACTGCGTCGTCGTCGTAGGCGACTTTGAGTTCGTCAAGGTGCATGTTCATACCAACGACCCGGGCAAGGCGCTGCAGTATGCGTGCGAGCTGGGCGAGCTGGTGAATCTGAAGATCGACAACATGGCGGAGGAGCGCCGCGAGCGTCTGGCCAAGGCGGAAGCCGCGCAGAAAGAAGCGGAGAAGGCGCGTCTGGCGGAAGAGGCTGCCAAGCAGGAAGAACCCAAGAAGCCGTACGGCATGGTCGCTGTCTCCCTGGGCGAGGGCTTCTCGAGCATCTTCACTGATCTGGGCGTGGATCATATCGTTGAGGGCGGTCAGACCATGAACCCGAGCATCGAGGATATTCTCGACGCCATCAATGGCGTGGGCGCGGAGACGGTCTTTGTCCTGCCCAATAACTCCAATGTCATTCTTGCTGCGTCTCAGGCTGCGGAGCTGGCCGATGATGTCAACGTCGTCGTCCTGCCGACCAAGAACGTCGCCATGGGCATCGGCGCGGTCATCGCGTTCAACCCGGAGGGCGACGTGGAGGAGAACCGCGAGGAGATGACGGCTGCGGCCGAGCAGGTCAAGACCGGCCAGATCACCTTCGCTGTGCGCGATACCGTGTTTGAGGATAAGGAGATCCGCGAGGGCGACATCATCGGCATCCACAACGGCCGCATCGAGACCGTTGGCAGCAGCATCCATGACATCGCGCTTGACCTCGTCGGCCATGTTGTCGAGGAGGGCGACTCTCTCATCACCATCTATTATGGTCAGGATACGACCGAGGAAGATGCCCAGGCGCTGGGCACCGAGGTGGCCGAACTCTTCGGCGATCTGGACGTTGAGGTGCAGTATGGTGGTCAGCCGCTGTATTACTATCTCATTTCCGCTGAATAAGCGGCAAGACAAAAACAATGCCGTGTCCGGTTCGGGCGCGGCTTTTCTGCATGATCGGGGGAGGTGAGTGTATTGCGTCTGCTCAGTGAAATCAAGGGCTTTGGTCCCAAGCGTCTGGAAGCGCTTGAAAAGCGGGGGATTGTTACCGCAATGGATCTGATCGAGCGCCTGCCCACGGGCTATCGGGATACGACGAGCCCGCTCTCTCCGGCGCAGATGACGGAAGGGACAACGGCCTGCTTTGAGGGCTTTATCACCGGCAAGCCGACGCTTCACCGCGTGCGCGGCATGCAGTGGGTTTCCGCGACCGTGGCGGACGAATACGGCAAAATCCGCTGCATGTGGTTCAATCAGTCCTGGATGAAGGATAGGCTCTTTGATACGCAGCATGTGACGCTCTATGGCCGCGCCGTGCGCAAGAAGACGGGCGTGTTTGTCATCAATCCGACGATGGAGGAGCCGGGCAGCATCATCCCGGTGTATGCGCCCGTGCCCTGCATCGGGCAAAAGCCGCTGCGCGATGCAGTGAAGCTGCTGCTGGATGAATATGACGCGCCGGATGTGCTGCCGCAGTCCTTCGTGCAGCGCCATGGTCTCATGGACAGGCGCAGCGCACTGGAGGCAGCGCATTTTCCGATGGACTTTGAAACGCTCTCTCGCGCCAAGGAACGCCTCGCCTTTGAGGAACTGCTCCTGTTTCAGGCGGGCGTCGCCGGTGCGTCCGGTGTGCGCAGGGATGCGCTGCCGCTGAACGTGAAAGCGCATTGGATCGAAGAGTTCTTTGAAACGCTGCCGTTCCCACCGACGAATGCGCAGCGACGCGTGGTTCATGAGATTGCGCTGGACGTGCAGAAGAACAAGGCGATGGCGCGCATGGTGCAGGGTGACGTCGGCTGCGGAAAAACGATGATCGCCTTCTGCGCGCTGTATCTGTGCGTGCGCGCAGGCGGTCAGGGCGCGCTGATGGCGCCGACCGAGATTCTTGCCTCTCAGCACTTTGCCAGCGCGGTGGAAATGCTTGCGCCGCTGGGGATTCCCTGCGGCCTGGTGACGGGACATATGACAGCCGCCGAGCGCAGGCGCGCCAGAGAGGCAATCGCTTCGGGCGAGTGGCGAGTGATCATTGGCACGCATGCGCTGATTTCCGAGGGCATGGAGTTTGAGAATCTGCGTCTGGTGATCACCGACGAGCAGCATCGCTTCGGTGTGCGCCAGCGCACGATGCTCGAGGGCAAGGGCGGCTCGCCGCATGTTATGGTCATGTCCGCGACGCCGATTCCGCGCTCGCTCTCGCTGGTGCTCTACGGCGATCTGGATTTGTCGATCGTCGACGAGCTGCCGCCGGGGCGAACGCCGGTAAGCACGCGCATCGTCCCGGAGGAAAAGCGCGAAGGTCTATACGGCTTCATCCGCGCGCAGGCCGCGCAGGGCTTTCAGACGTATGTCGTTTGTCCGCTGGTCGGAGAAGACGATCTGGATGATCCGGATGTCCGCAGCGCTGCGCAGGTGCAGCGGGAGCTGAGCGAGGCGCTGGCCCCGCTGTCTGTTGCGCTCGTGCATGGCCGGATGAACAAGCGGGAGAAGGAAGAGACGCTTGAGCGTTTTTATGCGGGCGAGACGAATGTGCTTGTGGCCACGACAGTGATCGAGGTCGGCGTGAACGTGCCGCGGGCGACGGTCATGGTCATCGAAGGTGCGGAGCGCTTCGGATTGGCGCAGCTCCATCAGCTGCGCGGGCGCGTGGGCAGGGGATCGCAGGAGAGCTGGTGCTTCCTGAGGGCCGAGCCCAACGACCGGCTGAAAACGCTGGTGTCGACCAATGATGGCTTTGTCGTGGCGAAAAAGGATCTGGAACTGCGCGGCGCCGGTGAATTCTTTGGTACGCGTCAGCACGGCGAACCCCAGATGCCTGCGCTGATGCTTTCGTCCGATTCGCGTCTTCTGTCCCGGACGCGCGAGGCATTTTTGGAAGTATCCAGAAATGATGCATATATGTCCGAATACGAGGCCATCCTGAAAGCGGCAAAATACCGATTTGAAAGATCGGGGGCTTACTTTGCCCGGAATTGATATGATTGGCACAAAAATAACGATCTGTGCGCATGTTTTCAGCAGGAATATAATCAATTGTGAATACGTGGAATAAGTGGAAATCTATGCACAGAATTTGAAGATAAATATTGCCAAATGACCAAAAAGGCATTATAATTGGATATGTGCGACCCTTTATATGGTCGCTCCGTTTGACTTTACCCTGCACTTTGGGTTAAGAATTTGCAGGAATATATTACCTTTGAAGGAGGACTGGGCAGCATGAAGTACGTTTACCTCTTTAAGGAAGGCGACGCCAGCATGCGCAACACGCTCGGCGGTAAGGGCGCGAACCTCGCGGAAATGACCAAGATTGGTCTTCCGGTTCCCCAGGGTTTCACCATTTCCACCGAAGCCTGCACCAAGTACTATGAGGACGGCCGTCGTATTAACGATGACATCCAGGCCGAAATCATGGAAAACATTGCCAAGATGGAAGAAATCACCGGCAAAAAGTTCGGCGATCTGGAGAATCCGCTCCTGGTTTCCGTTCGCAGCGGCGCTCGTGCGTCCATGCCGGGCATGATGGATACCATCCTGAACCTGGGCCTCAATGATGAAGTCGTGAACGTCATGGCGACCAAGTCCGGCAATCCGCGTTGGGCGTGGGACTGCTATCGCCGTTTCATCCAGATGTACTCCGATGTCGTCATGGAAGTCGGCAAGAAGTACTTCGAAAAGCTCATCGATGAGATGAAGGAAGCCAAGGGCATTTCGCTGGACGTCGACCTGACTGCGGAGGATCTGCAGGAGCTGTGCGCTCAGTTCAAGGCTGAATACAAGAGCAAGATCGGCAAGGACTTCCCGTCCGATCCGAAGGAGCAGCTCTTTGGCGCTGTCAAGGCCGTGTTCCGTTCCTGGGACAACCCGCGCGCCAATATCTACCGTATGGACCATGACATCCCGTATTCCTGGGGCACCGCTGTCAACGTTCAGATGATGGCGTTCGGCAACCTGGGCGATACCTCCGGCACCGGCGTTGCTTTCACCCGCAATCCGGCTACCGGCGATAAGGGCCTGATGGGCGAGTTCCTGATGAACGCGCAGGGCGAGGACGTCGTTGCCGGCGTGCGCACCCCGATGCCCATCGAGAAGATGAAGGAGGTTCTGCCGGAGGTTTACGAGCAGTTCCTGAGCATCTGCAACACCCTGGAGAACCACTATCGCGACATGCAGGATATGGAGTTCACCATTGAGGATAAGAAGCTCTATATGCTGCAGACCCGCAACGGCAAGCGTACCGCCGCCGCTGCCATCAAGATCGCCTGCGATCTGATCGACGAGGGCATGATCACCGAGGAAGAGGCGCTGATGCAGATCGACGCCAAGTCTCTGGATATGCTGCTGCATCCGCAGTTCGACGCTGCCGCGCTCAAAAAGGCGCAGCCCGTCGGCAAGGGCATCGCGGCCTCCCCGGGCGCTGCTGCCGGCAAGATCGTCTTCACCGCTGAGGATGCTGCTGAGCGCGGCAAGGCCGGCGAGAAGGTCGTTCTCGTCCGCCTGGAGACCTCTCCGGAAGACATCGAGGGCATGAAGTACGCGCAGGGCATCCTGACCGTCCGCGGCGGCCAGACCTCTCACGCGGCCGTCGTCGCTCGCGGTATGGGTACCTGCTGCGTTTCCGGCTGCGGCGAGATCAAGATGGACGAGGAGAATAAGCAGTTCACCCTCGCCGGCCGCACCTACCATGAAAATGACGAGCTCTCTCTGGACGGCTCCACCGGCTGCATCTATGGCGAGCTGATTCCGACCGTTCCGGCCAATGTTGCCTCCGGTTATTTCGGCCGTATCATGGAGCTGGCGGACAAGTATAAGACGCTGGGCGTTCGCACCAACGCCGATTCCCCGGCCGACACCAAGCAGGCCGTGGCGTTCGGCGCGCAGGGCATAGGTCTGTGCCGCACCGAGCATATGTTCTTCGATCCGGAGCGCATCGGCGCGTTCCGCGAGATGATCTGTGCCGAGACCGTCGAAGAGCGCGAGGCTGCGCTGGCCAAGATCGAGCCGATGCAGCAGGCTGACTTCGAGGGCATGTTCGAGGCGCTCGAGGGCTACCCGATGACCGTCCGCTTCCTGGATCCGCCGCTGCATGAGTTCGTGCCGACTGAAGAAGCCGACATCAAGGCGCTGGCTGAGGCGCAGGGCAAGTCTGTTGCCTACATCAAGCAGGTCATCAACGACCTCCACGAGTTCAACCCGATGATGGGCCATCGTGGCTGCCGTCTGACTGTCACCTATCCGGAAATCGCAGCGATGCAGACCCGTGCTGTTATCAAGGCTGCGCTGGCTGTTCAGGCCCGCCATGCGGACTGGACTGTCGTGCCGGAGATCATGATTCCGCTGCCGGGCGAGGTCAAGGAGATGAAGTTCGTCAAGGACATCGTCGTCAAGACCGCCGATGAACTGATCGCCGCTTCTGGTATCGCCCTCAAGTATGAGGTCGGCACCATGATGGAGATCCCGCGCGCCTGCCTGACCGCTGATGAGATCGCGACCGAGGCCGAGTTCTTCTGCTTCGGCACCAACGACCTGACCCAGATGACCTTCGGCTTCAGCCGTGACGACGCTGGCAAGTTCCTGCCGTCCTACTACGCGGGCAAGATCTATGAGTCCGATCCGTTCGCTCGTCTGGATACCACCGGCGTGGGCAAGCTGATGACCATGGCCGTCAAGATGGGCAAGGAAGTCCGCCCGAACATGCACTTCGGCATCTGTGGCGAGCATGGCGGCGATCCGTCCTCCATCGAGTTCTGCCACAAGATCGGCCTGAGCTACGTGTCCTGCTCTCCGTTCCGTGTGCCGATCGCCCGTCTGAGCGCTGCCCAGGCTGCGATCAAGGACAGGAAGGGTCAGCTGTAATCTGGAAGTCCAATCACAGAGATGCGGCAATTCGCCGCATCTCTTTTTTCATGCAGGTCTTTTTCTTTGCCGCATTTTGTGATATAATATACTTCAACCTTGTCAAAGAAGAGAAATGCTGACGAAATGACGGGATTTTTGCAGGAAAATGCCGCTCTATTTCGTCTGTTTTCTGTAGAGAGATGAATGGAGTATAGGAGGCGATTTCATGAGATCGAACAGGCCGAATTACGCAAGCACGCCTGCCGGTTCCTCGAGAGCGCTTGATAAAAAGCCCAGACCCAAACGCCCGAAGAAGGAGTGGAATCAGCTCCTGCTGATGCTGTTTTTCGTGGCTCTGCCGGTGATTGGTCTGCTGGCAATTTTTTTCCAGCCGATCCGCTGGATTTTCATGATCCTGACGGTAGGCTGTCTGGCGCTGATGTGGTTTGTGCATGCGTTCCTTTTCCCGGGCCGCATGATCGTCACCGCGGTGTATGGTCTGCTGCTGATCTTCACCCTCGTGACGGCGCTCAACGAGCGCAGCAGCAGCCGGATCCAGCAGCAGTCCAACCTCTTTGCCGCGGCGACGGCGACATTTGCGCCGACGCAGATTCCGCAGTTCGCTCCGTCTTATGATCCGGCTGCGAATGTGCTGATGCCCGATGCGTATCATGACGGCATGGCCGGTGTACAGGAGGTCGGCATGAGCGGCGGCAGCATGGATCAGTCTGAGCAGGATCTGGGCGTGACCGATACGGGTGCGACCGGGTATATCCCCGATGTGAAGTCCGGCGCGGAGATTGCGCTGGAAAACTTCATGGAGAAGTGGCGCAAGGGCATCATTGCCGATATGGTTGCGCATACGCCGCTGAGCTGGCGCGATGCGCAGGCAGATTCCGCGCAGCAGCAGCTCTTCTGGAAGTTTGCCCAGAAGCCGCTCAATGATTGGCGTCAGATGTCCGCGCCGACCGGCACGGAGGCGAGCACGGCCCGCACGATTACGGTTGAAGCGGATATCAACTACGGCGGAGAGCTGCGCACCTATCAGTATGACGCAATCGCCCTCTTTGAAAGCGACAGCTGGTTCATCGATCCGGATTCCCTGTCCAGCGGCATTCTTGTCGTTCAGTCCACGCCGACGCCGGATCCGAATATGACCCCGACGCCGAGCCCGGAACCCACGCCCACACCGACGCCCGGCCCGAAGACGAAACTATATTACAACAAGGACGGCGGCAAGTATTACCACGCGGAAGCGGAGTGTTCCACGGTTGCGGCAGAATACCTGCCCTTGGCCAGCTTCACGTATAAGGATATCAACAAGAGTCCATATACTCGTCTGGTGCCGTGCGAGAAGTGCGGCGCGCCGCATCGCTGACAATCAAAAAGAAGCATCCGACCAGATCGGATGCTTCTTTTATATGGGTTATTGAATCGACATAAAGAACATTTCATAGGCGTCGTCAAAGCCGAAGCAGTCATAGGGCAGCGGATTGCCGCCGTTGGTGGATTTCATCTGATTGCAGCAGAATTCCTCGCCGTCGGAAATGATGTCGCCCAGTGTCAGCGCATAGCCGTTTTCCTGCGCGAACTCGCAAAGCGCGAGCAGCGGATCGTCAGCTTCACGGGTGCTGAGCAGTGCGGCGCGGAATGCCTGATCAGTGAGCGCGCGCTCGCGAAGGGCGATCAGAGTGTCGTTCATAGTCAGTCCTCCCTGCGCAGCGTACCGCCGGCCACGAAGTGCTTTTCGCCGGTCTGCGAGGCGACCAGGAACGTAAAGCGGTCATCCTCTCGCGAGAGCGAGAGCTGAAGCGGCGCGTCCTCGCGGATTTCCTTTTCGTATCCTGCGACGAGATCGCTCAGATAGTGATCTCGAAGCGTCGCATTGCCCAGCGCGTCGCACAGATAGCCGATGTAGCGCGTGTTGTTCACGTGGCCATTGATGTCATAATCTGAATAGACCGGCGTACGGGAGAAGGAGAGAGAAGCCTCGCCCAGCTGTGGCAGACGGGTCGGCAGTTCGATTGGCGAGGGAATGTCGCTGGTATCCGGGAAGGGGAGCTCCACGGCCTTTGGGCTGACGATCTTGCGCTGATTCACATCCAGCATCACCCATAGCGCACCGGCGCTTGCCAGGAGCGTGCCGTCCTCGAGGGTAAACGTGTGATAACGTGGACAGAAGAAACGGTTGCTTATACCAGGCCAGGTCGTATGTACGATCTTTTCTCCGCAGCGCGGTGCGCGCTCAAAGCGCACATGAATGCGGGCCAGCACGAAGAACAATCCGCGCGCCATCATGGCGTCGTAGCCCAGGCCGAGGGAATAGGCATGGCGCTCTCCGCCTTCCTGCATGGCGATGAACAGCGCCGCAGGGCGCATGCGCCTGTTTACGTCGCAGTCCGTTGCACGAACGGAAAACATTTCGGTATAGGTTTTGTTCATGCTGTGCCTCCAAAATGTATCAAACCAAAGGAATGTATAAGAAACAACAGGTAGCATAACACAATTCGCTTTTCTTGACAAGTATCGTGATATGGATTAAAATTATTCAGATACTGGATACTTATGCTGATTTGACCGAAAGCGTAATCCGGCGTATGTGCCGGAGTGTCAAGCTGCGTTTTGCGGAGGAGATATTGTGAACAAGAAATGGTTGTTGAAAAGCGCTGCGCTGTGCGCTTGTGCGATGCTGATGTGCGGCGCAGCTGCAGCGGAGGAGAAGCGCCTTGGCGACTTGATTTACGTGCCTGCGATGCAGGTGGCGCCTGTCACCGGCTCGATCAGCCTGCGCGTGGAGGGCCTGGCCTTGACCGCTGAGAGCGACGAGCCTGTAGTCGTGGAGTCGTTGGCCGGTGCGGAGTTTGGCGTTTATGTCTTTTCCGGCAGCGGCGAACTCATGCCATGGGCGAATCCGCTCTATCCCAGCGAGCCGATGCGCATCCGCACCGGTGAGGGCGAGACCCGATTCAGCCTCCCGCAGGGCGCAGAATACTATCTGCGTCAGGAGCGCGCCGCACAGGGGTATTTCTTCGATGATGAAGTCTTAATCCCGGTGACGGGCGATGCGATCGTCGTGCAAAACAGCATGGCTGGTCAGCTCGTCGTCAGCGCCAAGGATACGCTGGGAACGCCCATCTCCGGCGTGGAGATTCTCCTGGAGGATGAAGATGGCGGACAGCATGTGTTTGTGACCGATGAAAACGGCGAGGTTATTCTTGTCGGCGATGAGCAGGTCTATGCGATCCGCGAAAGTGCGCTTCCTGAGGACGTTTTTGCCGCGCGCAGCGTCGCTGGCGGCGAGATTGCGGGTCAGGGCGTGTATGCGCGCATCCGTCCGGCTACGCGCTCGCGCGTGACGTTTGAGCACCCTGCGTCCGGCGCTGTGCTGCTGGATATGCGCCTGAGCGTACTTGACGACCATGGCCAGACGAGCGAGCGCCCCTTGGAGGGTGTCCGTCTGGATATTCTCAGCGATCCGGCTATTTCTGTGGTGACGGATGCGCAGGGCCAGGCACGCGCTTCGCTGCTGGAGGGCACATATAACGTGCGCCTGAGCTACGAGGGCCTTGAAGACGTGGTGATGCCGCTGAACGAAGGGAAGATGATCGTTTCAAGCGGTTCCACAACGATGATTGAGTTGACTGCTGCAGAAGCGACCGGCCGCCTTGCGCTCAAGGTCAGTGCGGAAAAGGCGTTTGAAGGCGGCAGCTTTGCGCTCGTGAGTGAGGAAACCGGCAAGCAATATGGCCCTTATGCGATGGATGCAGACGGCATAGCTGTTTCTGAGCCGCTTGTGCCGGGCGTATATCGGATTTCCAGTCTTGAAACCGAGGGTAGTGTGCAGTTTGGTTCGATTTCCTGTGGCGAGATGACTGCGCAGAGCGCCGTTGATCTCGCGCTGACGGTTTCTGCAGGAGCGCTCACGCAGGCCGACGTACATCTGCTCACGCGTGAGAAGCAGATGTTCGGCGTCGTCAGCGAGACGATCGACGAGAGCGGCAAGCTTGTGCTCAGTGCGCTGAGCGATCCGCTGACGCTGACGCTGGTGGATGCTCAGGGTCATGACGCTGCGCTGCTGGATTCACTGCTGAGCATTGTGACGATCGAAGCGCTCAGCGGCGAGTATACCCTGCGCATGCGTGACGAAGATGCGCAGCGGCTTGGTCTGCAGGCGGTGTCTGCGCCGTTTGCGCTGCCGTCTCAGCAGGATACGATCTCTTTCCCGGCGGAAAGCACCCGAATGATTCTCTCTGCTGTCAATGAATGCGGCGAGATTGCGCCCGGCGCGTCGTACCAGCTTACCGACAGCGTTGGTGTGCGCTATGAGGTGATCTGTGACGAGGATGGCATGGCGGTTACGCCGCTGCTCGCTCCGGGCGAGGTGGTCATCGAAACGCTGGATGCGCCCTTCGGCCATGCAGCGGCACCGATGTTTGCAGCTGAGGCCGTTGCGGGCGAGGCTGCTCGCGTGCAGATTCTGCATGAGAGCCTTGGCGTGGCGGCGCTGAGCGTTAGTGTCAGAAGCCTTGATGAGCATGGTGAAGCCATATATACGCCTGTGCAGAACGTGGGTGTGCACCTGTATCGTATTGAAGAGGATGGCCGCCTGACGGATACGGGCGCTGACCTTGTGACCGATGAAACGGGCACGGCCTATGCCAGCCTGGATGCAGGTGAATACGCTGCCGATGTGGACGAGCAGGCGCTCGGACATGGCGTCCGTGCTGCACAGACGGTGAGTTTTTCCGTATGCAATACGGGGAGAACCGACGTGCAGTTGGTCTGTATGGATGCGCTTGGCGGTGTGCAGGCACGTCTGACAGGCGGAATGCTTACAAACGAGGAGCTTGCTCAGACCCGCTTTGAGATTGTGGATGCGGACGGCAGTGTGACGCAGCTGCGTCTGTATGAGGACGCATTCTATGCCGGCGGTCTTGCTGCGGGCGAATATGTGCTGCGTCAGACGCAGATTCCGCTGGGCTATACGCTCGCCTCCGATTGCCTTGTGTCGATCAGCGGCGGCGAAGTTGCCATGGTTGATGTGCCGTTGGAGGAGTATGCGGTGCTCAGCGTGTCCAAGACGGGTCTTACGTTCGATACCCAGCTGAAGACCTATGTTGTGCCGCTCTCCGGCGAATACGGCGTGTATGTTATGGAAAGCGACGGGATGCAGCCGTATCCGAATACGGAGGCGCAGGCGACCCTGTGGGCCAACGTGACTCCGCAGGAGATTGCGATGGGCAAGTCCGGCAGCGTCAAGCTTCCGGCGGCTATTGAGGGCACGACGTATTACCTGCATGAGATGACCCGCGCGCCGGGATTTGCTGCGGATGAAACCTATTATGAGGTCGTCCTGCACGCAGGCGAAGAGGCGACGATGAACTGCGCGGTTTCCAGTGACAGGGGATTCTTCATGCTGGATGCGCTTGACGCTGCAAGCGGCATGCATGTGCCCGGCGGTTCGTTCGAGTTGATAGATATCCATAGCGGCGAATTGGTACTCGCCTTTGAAATGGGCGACGTGCCGTATCAGAATCCGATGGCCGTGCCTGTGGGCGCGTATGCGCTGCGTCAGACGAAGGCAGCGCCGGGCTATGCGCTGAGCGTCCCTGCGGAGATGGACGTGATCGTTGAGCCGTATCTGAGCGAGGGCGGAAAGGTGACGGCGGTGCAGATGCGTGCTGCGGCCGTGCCGGGCAGCAGTGAGATGGATCTGATTTCCGAGATCTATACGGCGGCTGAGCAGGGGCTCTCCCTGGTGTGTGTGGATACTTCTGCATCTGAGCAGGCGCTGCATGCGCCCAGGCTGATCATTGAGGTTGGCGCAATCGGCAGCGAGCGCAGTGATATCGCCAGCGTGGTGCTTGCCGGCGTCGGCGACGCAGTGGGCGGAGCATATAAGGCCCGCGTGGAATACTGTCTGGATGGCGGCGGCTGGCAGCCGTCCGATGCGCGCATGACGGGCGTGCTCGAGGGGCCGACAGCTGTAAGTCTGGACGATGTACATGACGATATCTGTGCTGTGCGCATCACATATATCGATGCGCTTACCGGTGAGGAACTGGCGCAGCGCGGCTTTACTCCGGGTCAGGTGTCCCTGAATGTGCAGGCAAGCGCTCAGGGCGATGTGAACATGCTGGCAGCGGCGGCGTTCATTGGTCAGTTTGTCTATCAGACGGAGTTCGGCGGCGAGAATCTGGTCATTGAGCGCAGTTCGCAGATCCAGCAGCCCTTCACGATGCGTGCTGAAGGCCTGTTTGATACTGTCAGCGCCGGCCGTGACGGCCGTATCAGCGGCGTGGCATTCTTTGATGAGGATGCGGACGGCGTGATGGATGCAAATGAAACCGGCCGCTATGCGGGACTGAACGTCTCTCTGCAGACGGTTTCCGGCGAAGTAATTGATACCGTACGCACAGGAGCGGATGGCAGATATGCCTTTGATACGATTTCCGGCGGTGAGTATCTGGTCCGGTTTGATGCCGGCGATGGTGTGGTTTTCTCCAGCGGCAGGCTTTACAGCGAGCATGCTGTCAGCGGCGTCAGGGATACGCGATACGGCACGAGCGAGGAGCTTGTTATCGACGGCGATCACACGGATTATGTGATCCATGTCGGCTGTATTTTCGCTTCCGAAATCTTCGGCAGCGTGTTTGAGCGTGTTGAAGGGGAAGCGCAGACAGGATTCGGCGGGCTGACCATTGAGCTGCGTTCTGCAAGTGCAGATGAGGACGATGAGCCGCTTGTCGTTGTGACCGGCGGTATGGGCGAATTCAGCTTCGGCAGACTGCTCCCCGGCAGGTATGAAATCACCCTGGAAGTTCCGCAGGGATATCTCTGCCGTGAGGCGGCTGAAAACAGGATTGTCGCCGAAATTGAACTGAGCTCTGGCCAGACGCATGCCTTTGGTGCACTGCTGCTGGAAAAAGAGGCGGCGATTCAGGGCGCTGTGCGCGTGGATGAGGATGGCGATGGCACGATTGAAGAAGATGCCCAAGTGCTTTCCGGCGTACGCGTGGCGCTGCTCGCCTCTGACGGCACGCATACAGAACGCATCGCCGAAACGCTGACCGGAGCGGATGGACAGTATGTGTTTGAGCATCTCTATCCGGGCGAGTACAGCGTGCTCTTTGAACTCGACGGCGAATGGGCGTTTACACGCTATGGCGAGGATTCCGACGTCTACGGCGCAGTTTCTCAGAGCGGAACAACCCGCACGTTTATCCTTGAGCCGGGCCAGACTGCGTATGACATCAGCGCCGGTGTGACGATGCCTGCAAAGCTGTCGGTTGCCGTGTTTGAGGATACGCAGTATGACGGCCAGAAGGGCATTTATGAAAAGATGCTTCCGGGCGTGAAGGTTTCCTTGATTCGCCGAGAGAACGGTCAGGATGCGCAGGAGATCACCTATACGACCGCCGAGAGTGGTATAGTGCTCTTTGAGAGCGTGAGCCCGGGTGAATACGTGCTTTCTTATGAGCTTCCGGGCCTGTGGCGCTCGACCAAGCAGGTCCTTTCGGAAAGCTATCCGGTGAGCTGCGTGCCTCAGAGCAGCGAAAGCGCTGGCCGCAGCGAGCCGTTTACGTTGGGTATGAGCAATCGCGATGAGAAGCTCTATATCGGTGCGACGCTCTCCGGTGCAATTTCCGGCATTGTATATTATGACGACGATGCTGACGCCAAGCGCGATGAGGGCGAAGCAGCGTGCGCCGATGTGCTCATTGAGCTCATCAGCGGAGAAGACGTTATCGTGCAGACAGCGGCGGATGAAAGCGGAAGCTATGTCTTTGCAGGCATTGCACCCGGACGCTATACGGTGCGCTTTACTGCGCTGGAGGGCTGCGGATTCTCCGGCACGGAGCGCACAGCTGCACGCGGCGGTGTGCTTGAGAGCGATCGCAACATCTCCTCGACGCGGGTGATCACCGTGATGGGCGGCCAGACGACGGCCTCGATCGACGCAGGGGTTGTGCGTCTTTCCTCGATCAGCGGCGTCATCTGGGAGGACCAGAGCGGTGATTGTCTGCTGGATGGTGCGGAGCGTGCGATGAGCGGCCTGAGTATCCATCTGATGGACGGTGCAGGCAGGAATATCCGCTATACGACGAAAACGGACGAGAACGGCAGATTTACGTTTGCCCATCTCAAGCCGGCGACCTATAAGATACGCGTGGATGCGCCTGAGGGCTATGTCTTCTCCGGCGCGATTGCAGACGGCGCGCTTGCGCTTGAAACCCAGAGAGACGGCCGCGGATACTCGATGCCGTTTGCTCTGCTGGGCGGCGTGAATGTGGACGGCGTGAGCTTTGGCCTGCTGACGCAGGGAACGATCGGCGGCTTTGTCTGGGAGGATTCTGATTTTAACGGACGTATGGGCGGCGATGAGCCGGGACTGCGCAGCGTGACGGTCAAGCTTCTTGACGCAGGCGGAAATGAAATTGCTTCCAGGCAGACGATGCGCAGCGGCGAATTCACCTTTGATCAGCTGATGCCAGGTGATTATTCGATCCGCGTGACGCTGGATGACGGCTATGTCTTTACATCCGGCGGCGCAGAATCGATCGCGCCGCATGGCGAAGCGGGCAGCGCAGATATCCCCGTCGGTACGCTCGGCATGGGCGGCACGATTGCGGATGTGCGTATCGGCGCGCTCAAAACTGCGACGGTCGGCGGCGTGGCCTGGATGGATCTGGACGACGATGGCCGCAGACAGCCGGATGATCAGGGTGCTGCCGGTGTGCGCGTTGTGCTGACCATGACGGACGGCGCCGACGCAGGCATAGCCTATGAAACGACCACGGATGAAACCGGCGCATATCGTTTTGCGGGTGTGACGCCGGGCAAGGCGGAACTCGCCTTTGAACTGACGGATGGACATGCGTTTGCCAAAAAGGTCTCCGGTACGCGCCGCGTATCGATTGTGGATAAAATTGATGCATTGACGGCGAAGGCCGATCCGATTGATGTGATCAGCGGTGAGAACCGCATGGATCTGGATGTCGGCGTTGTTCGTGTAGGCAGCGTCAGGGGCTTGATCTGGGAGGATGCGGCGTATGACGGTCGCTTTGCCGACGAGGAACCGGGTGTGGCGGGCGCTGTTGTTGAGCTGATCGACACGGTGACTGACCATGTCGTAGGTGAGATGACGACGGATGAATCCGGCGCGTATGTCATTGGATTTGTGCGTAAGGGCGAATACCGCCTGCGCGTCACGCTGCCTGATGGCAGGATCTTTACCAGAAGCGGCGAGAGTGCAATTGATCATGTGGATACATCCACGGCTCAGACAGGCACGTTCGTGCTGGCGATGGGCGATAGTACAGATGGGCTTGATATTGGCGCCATTGTTCCGTCCGTGATCAGTGGACGTGTTGTGGTCGATGAGAACGAAGACGGTATCGGCTCCGAAGCGGAAAACGGACTGTCGGGCGCGGCGGTGACGGCCATGCAGGGCGGCACTATCGTGGCAACGGCTTATGCTGACGCGGACGGCAGGTTCTCCTTTGATACGCTCAGACCGGGCACGTATCGTCTGCGCTATGTCCTCGATGATAAAACGCTCTTTGCTCACGGCGTCTCCCTGAATATGACAGACGCCGATGCGCTTGAAGCAGAGACTGGCGAATATGAACTTGCTATGGGTCAGCAGATTCTTGTGGAGAACGTGCCCGTGGTACGCGCGGCGAGGATTGCAGGATCTGCCTGGATGGATGAGAATGTCAGCGGTACGAAGGACGTTCAGGAGGCGACGATGTCCGGCGTAACGGCGCAGCTTCTTGGCGGCGATGGACAGCTGCTTGCTCAGGTGAAGATGGGATCGGATGGCGGCTATGCCTTCGAACGCCTGCGCAGCGGCACGTATTCGATCCGCTTTGCGCTGCCTGGCGGCGTACTCTTTACTGACTATACCGGCCGCGCAGGCGATTCCTGTGTGCCGGTGGTGCAGGGCTCCATGGGCGAGACGGATCCGTTCATGCTTGCTATGGGCGAGCAGAAGAACGATATGAACGTCGGCGGTATTCTGCCGGGCAGAATCGGCGATACGGTCTGGTATGATAAGGACGGAAACGGTCTGCAGGATTATAAGGAGCCGCTGGTTCCGGGCGTGAGCCTGACGCTGCTGTATGTGGCTGCGGATGGACAGATGACGGAGACCGCGACGGTGTCCAGCGATCAATACGGCTATTATGCCTTTGAGGCCCTGCGGCCGGGCACATATGTGCTGCGGCTGAATGCACAGGAAGGTGATTCGCTCACGTCCTGCTTCGGCGCACCGCTGGGAGAGATTGACAGCGATATCGACCCGGATACGGGCATGAGCGCTCAGATCATGCTGCAGTCCGGGCAGACGCTGCGCAACATCGACGTCGGCTTGACGGAACACGAAGACTAAACGCAACGAGGCTCTACAGACCAATGGTCTGTAGAGCCTCGTTTATCTTTCATTCCAAGAAAAAGCCTCCCCGAAGGGAGGCTGGATATCTATCCGCAGGCAAACGCAGTTTGCCCCATACAAGTCGCTTTATACAGCTGCGAAGCGAAGAAGGGGTTCGGGGACGATGCCCTCGAGCGGGTCCGGGCGGCAGCCCGGCGTCCTCGTCGATTGCCTTGTCTCTTACAGCTGCACCTGACCGGCAACCGCCGCGGCGGCGTCCGCCATGGCCGGATTGTCGACGGTCTCGATCATGCCGCGGTCGCAGAGATTGGCGGCAGCAGGATCAAACGGCAGCTGCGCGAGCACCGGCAGGCTCAGCTCTGCGGCTTCCTGAGCGATGCGGGACTTGCCGAAGAGCTCGATCCTCTTGCCGCAGTCCGGGCAAATGGCGTAGGACATGTTTTCCACCAGGCCGAGCACCGGGATGTTCATCATGCCGGCCATATTCACGGCCTTGCGAACGATCATGCCGACCAGATCCTGCGGGGTGGAGACGACGACAATACCGTCCAGCGGAATGGACTGGAAAACGGTCAGCGGAACGTCGCCGGTTCCCGGAGGCATATCAATGACCATCACGTCCATCTCGCCCCAGGCGACTTCCTCCCAGAACTGCTTGACAGCGCCGGCGATGACCGGACCGCGCCAGACGACGGGGGTATCGTCGTTTTCAAGCAGGAGATTGATGCTCATCACCTTGATGCCGGTGGCCGTCTCGGCGGGGTAGATGAATTCGCCGTCGCCCATGGCCTTTTCCTTAATGCCG
>SVGO01000031.1 GCA_015056305.1 Clostridiales bacterium
GCGGCGGGCTACAGATTCTATTTCTCCCCGGACATCATTTCCTATCATGCCGCGCGCTCCACGATGCGCGGGCAGCTCCGCCAGAAATGGGGAAACGGCTACTGGATCGGGCGCACCATGCGCATTCAGCCGCGCTGCTTCGCGCCGCGCCATCTGATTCCGGCTGCGTTCGTGCTCGCGCTGATCGCCTGCCTGCTGCTGCTTTGCGCAAGCGCGCTGCCGCTCATGCTGCTGCTGGCGGCCTATCTGGCCTGCGATCTGTTCTTCTCCGTGCGAGGCGCGCTGTCCCAGTCGTGCGGCAGGCTGCTTGCGCTGCTCACGCTGCCCTTCCTCTTCCCCGCTGTGCATGTGGTCTACGGCGTAGGCACGCTGGCGGGCCTGATCGGCAAATCCAAATAATATTTGCGCAGCGTATCCGTCGCTGCGCTTTTTCATCGCTGATGACCCCCGACCGGAGGTGCCTTGATGCTCAAGTGGGTAAAAGATATTACCGATTTCATTTTTCTTGAGGATGCGCCTGCGCCTGCAGACGTCATCTTCATTCCCGGCAACGGCCACGCCCTGCCCTCCGAGCTGGCGGCCTGGCTCTACCGCGAGGGTTACGCGCCCCATGTACTGCCCTCCGGCCGCTATGCCATCGGCACGTCCGGCTTTGCCGGGCAGAAATCCGGTGCGCGCCGCTATGAGGGCAAGTTTGAAACCGAGTGGGCGTTCATGTGCCACATCCTCATGGAAAACGGCGTGCCGGAGCACGCGATCCTTCGCGAGGACGAGGCAACCTACACCTACCAGAACGCCATCTATTCCCGAAAGCGCACGGACGCGGAGAAGATCGTCGTCTCCCGCGCGATCATCTGCTGCATGCCCGTGCATGCGCGCCGCTCGCGGATGTATTACGAGACGCTGTATCCCGACGCCGAGCTGCTCATCTGCCCTGCGCCGGGCGCCGCGATCACGCGGGAAAACTGGCTCAAGACCGCCGAAGGCATCGACACGGTGCTGGGCGAGATGGAGCGCTGCGGCGGACAGTTTCACGATATTCTTAAGGATCTCGTGCTGTAAGGGGGGGGATTGGGGACGTTAGGGCTGCCGCCCTAAAACCCGCTTGAGGGATTTCATCCCTCAAACTCCCTGTTTTGCTTCGCGGCGGCTTAAAGATGCTTTCCTTCGCTGCGCATTGCGCAGCGAGATGGGTGCAGGGGTTCGGATTTTCCGAACTGGGACAGAGGTGAATGACAGCCCGGCGGGCTGTCAGAACTGCCCTGACCGACGAGCGTCGAGCGAGGAGAAGATGTCTCTGCCAGGGATTTGGGGGACCGGAACCTGCCGCCGCCAGTGGCGGATGCAGGCAGGTGGAGCGTCGGGAATCGCAAGGAGCGCTTGCGCGACTATGCGAGTTCCCCGGATCAGCGTCCCCTAACGTATCCCCGTCACAAAAGGGGATTGCCTTTTCTGCGCGCATCCATTATAATGCATATGTCACATGCGATTCGTGAAGATGACAGGGCGTCGCGATGCGTGCGGCGACGAAGAAGATGCGTTAAGTGCTCATGTACGGGAATAACATGGGACGAAGAAGGATTTCTCTTATCTTTTCCTTCGCGGTATCTCTTCGGCCCCGACTGTCTCTTTACCCTGGATTTGATATTGTCATCTCTGCGAATCTCCTTCTCACTTAGGATCGATTTGCGGAGGTGTTTTTTATGTTTTCTGTCTTTTCCTTGATCCGTTCCCAGTTTGCTCAGTCGTTTCGCGCGCTTTCGCGCACGCGCACGATCACAACCGCCGGTCTCCTTCTGGCGATCCAGATGGTGCTCTCCTCTTATGGCGTGATCGAGGTGACCGATAGCCTCAAGATTTCGCTGGCGCATCTGGCCATCGCGCCTACTGCAATCCTCTTTGGCCCCGTGGTCGCCGGCGTTCAGGGCGCGCTCAGCGACATCCTCGGCTTCATGCTCAAGCCCACGGGACCGTATTTCCCCGGCTTCACGCTTTCAGCCGCACTGCTGGGCGTGATTTACGGCATGCTGCTCTACAAAACAAAACGGACGACCTGGCAGATCATCGCCGCGCGCGTGATCGTGTGTCTGTTTGTCAATATCGCGCTCAATACAGTCTTCCTCGCGATGCTCTACGGCCCGTCGCGCCTGGCGACGCTGCCCGTGCGCGTTTTCAAGAATCTCATTCAGCTGCCCATCGACTGCCTGCTGCTGGGCGCTGTGAGCAGGGCCGTGAAACGGATTCCTGTGAGTTATCGATGATATTTGAAAAGCCGGACAAATGTCCGGCTTTTTTGATTGGGTTACGGTGGGCTCTGCCCACACCCGGCAGGGACTTCGCCCCTGCACCCCATGTTCGCTTCGCGGCAGTATAAAGAAAGGGTTACTTCACAACCGCGATTGCGTTCATCTGCGGCGGCAGGGACATCGTGGAGATACCCGTGGTATACGCCGTGATCGCATCGCCCACGGCGAGTTCCGGCGCGCCTTCCGGCAGGGTCAGCACGACCTCGCCGCCCTCGGTCTTTGTAATCGTCACGCGCCCCTCAACGATTTCCGTCACCGTGCCCTTGACCGCATACACGCCGATCTTCAGCGCAGTGATCTGCGCCGGCAGAGAGCGGGTCATCTTGCCGTCATACAGGATCACGGCGGTCTGACCGACCATCAGCTCCTCCACGCCCTCGATCAGGGTATCCATGGACGTATTCGCCTGGATCATGCCCATCTCGCCGGCGTCCAGCAGCACATACTCATCGGCGATCTCGGTAATAACGCCGCTCAGCTCCACGATCTCGATCGCCTCCTCGGTCTCTTCCATCGCAATGACGGCGTCGATGCCCGCATCCTGCTGCTCCTGCTCATCCGTGGTGATCACGCCGATCACAGCCGTATCCGCCACGTCCTTATTCGCCACACACACGCCGGCGATAATCGCCGCCAGAATGATCGCTACAGCGATCAGCGCAATCACAATCTTCTTTTTCATGTTCATATCCTCCTTGGATTTCATTGCTTTTTTGCCTCGCCTCGTTGCCAGGCACTATAAAGACGCGCCGCCGTGGCAAATTCTTCCCGGCGCGTCAAAAATTTTTTCAGGCAGTCATCATACACGGCTTTTCCATTCTTGTCAATACAAAAAGGAGCTTCGGCGTCTGCCGAAGCTCCTTGCATATCGGATTTGATTGCGAATAAACGCGCAGTGCTTACAGGCCGAAGAGCACGCTGTTGACAACGCTCTCCAGATACTCCTGACGGCCGCTGCCCGGCTGCGCCGGCGCGCCCATCTCATCGGCGTACGCCGCAAGCTCTTCCAGCGTGGTTTCGCCGGCGACGATCTTCGCGCCGATGCCGCTCTTGTAGCTGGCGTAGCGATCCTCGACAAACGCATCCAGACGGCCGTCCTCGATGAGCTTCGCCGCCTTGATCAGGCCGAGCGCAAAGGCGTCCATGCCCAGGATGTACGCATAGAACATATCCTCCGGCGTGCAGCTGGGACGGCGGTTCTTGGAGTCAAAGTTGAAGCCGCCGGTCAGGCCGCCCGCCTTGAGCACCTCGTACATGCACATCGTGGTCTCATAGATGTCATACGGGAATTCGTCGGTATCCCAGCCGAGCAGATAGTCGCCCTGGTTCGCGTCGACGGAGCCGAGCATGCCGTTGATCGCGGAGATGCGCAGATCATGCTGGAAGGTATGGCCGGCCAGCGTGGCATGGTTGGCCTCGATGTTCATCTTGAAATCCTTGTCCAGGCCATGCGCCTTGAGGAAGCCGATCGCGGTCGCCGCGTCGAAGTCATACTGATGCTTCATCGGCTCCTTCGGCTTGGGCTCGATGTAGAAATCGCCAGTGAAGCCGATGCTGCGGCCATACGCAACGGCCATCTTCATCAGCTTGGCGATGTTCTCCTGCTCAAACTTGACGTCGGTGTTGAGCAGCGTCTCATAGCCCTCGCGGCCGCCCCAGAAAACGTAGCCCTTGCCGCCGAGCTTGACGGTGATGTCCAGCGCCTTCTTCACCTGCGCCGCAGCGAAGCAGAAGACATCGGCGGAGTTGGAGCTGCCGGCGCCGTTCATGAAGCGCGGATTGGAGAACATGTTGGCGGTGCCCCACAGGCACTTGATGTTCGTGCCCTTCATCTTCTCCAGGATGTAGTCGGAGATCTCGTCCAGGCGGCGGTTGGTCTCCTTGATGTCGTCCGCTTCCGGCACGATGTCCACATCGTGGAAGCAGAAGTACTCGATGCCCAGCTTCTGCATGAACTCAAAGCCAGCGTCGACCTTGGCCTTGGCATGCTCCATCGTGCCCTTCTCCGCGCCGAAGGACTTATCCGCCGTGTCGCGGCCGAACATATCGGTGCCGCCGGCGCACAGATTGTGCCACCAAGCCATGGCGAACGGCAGATGCTCGCGCATGGTCTTGCCCAGGATCACCTGATCCGGATTGTAGAACTTGAAGGCGAGCGGGTTCTTGCTCTGCGGGCCCTCGTACGGGATAACGGGAATGTTGTCAAAGTACATAAGCGTTCCTCCTATCAAAATAGAATGTCGATTCTATGATTGGCAAAAAACATCCACGTGCGCTAAACAACTCTGCTTGAGGCATATCGTCGGAGGCGCCCCGGCGCAAGCCGGTCAGCGGATCACCGGGAATACGCTCTTGAGCGCCGGGTAGATGGTCTTGAACTTCTGATACTGCGCCTCGTAGAGCGCGGTCAGCTCGGCGTCCGGCTCGAGCACGGATGCCGTCTTCACGATCGCATCGCACGCAGCCTGCACGCTCTCATACGCACCGCAGGCGACCATCGCCAGCATCGCGCCGCCCATGCCCGGGCCCTGCTCGCAGGCCGGGCTCTCCAGCTTCACGCCCAGCACGTTCGCCATGATCTTCTTCCACAGCGGGCTCTTCGCGCCGCCGCCGCAGATCTTGGAAGAATTCACCTCAATACCCAGGCTTCTGGCGATCTCCACGCTATCGCGGATGGCGAATGCCACGCCCTCCAGCACGGCCAGCGTGAAATCGGCACGGGTGGTGTCCATGCTCATGCCGATGAACGTCGCACGTGCGTCGGTGTCGTTGATCGGGCTGCGCTCGCCCATCAGATACGGCAGATAGAACACGTTGTTGCGGCCGAGCTTCGCTTCATCGATCAGCGCCTGCTCACCTGCATAGTCCTTGGTCTGCAGGATTTCATCCATGAACCACTTGTTGCAGGAGGCCGCGGAGAGCACAACGCCCATCAGGTGGTATCCGCCGTCCGCGTGCGCAAAGGCATGCAGCGCGTTGTTGGCGTCCACGCCGAAGGACTTCGACGAGATGAACACCGTGCCTGAGGTGCCGAGGCTGATGTTGCAGCCGCCCTCGCCCACGACGCCCGTGCCCACGGCCGCTGCGGCATTGTCGCCCGCGCCCGCCGCCACGCGCACGCCGCTGGGCAGGCCCAGCGCGATGGCCAGTTCCGGCTTCACCGTGCCGATGCAGTCGTAGCTTTCAAAGAGCTGCGGCATCTGCGCTTCACTGACGCCGCAGATGTCCATCATTTCCTTGCTCCAGCACTTGTTCTTCACGTCCAGCAGCAGGATGCCGGAAGCGTCGGAATAATCGCAGGCATGCACGCCGGTCAGGACGTAGTTGATATAGTCCTTGGGCAGCATGATCTTGCTGATCTTGGCAAAATTCTCCGGCTCGTTCTCCTTCATCCACAGGAGCTTGGGCGCGGTGAAGCCGGCAAAGGCGATGTTCGCCGTCATCTCGGAGAGCTTGTCCTTGCCGATCTCGTTGTTCAGATAGTCGACCTGCGCCGCGGTTCTGCCGTCGTTCCACAGGATCGCCGGGCGGATCACGTTGTCGTTTTCATCGAGCACCACCAGACCGTGCATCTGGCCGCCGGAGCCGATGCCCGCCACCTGAGAGGCGTCCACGCCCTCAAGCAGCTCCGGGATGCCTTCCATCATGGCCTTGCGCCAGTCTTCGGGATTCTGCTGGCTCCAGCCGGGCTGCGGGAATTCGAGCGGATACTCCTTGGTCACCACATTGACGATCGTGCCAACCTCGTCCATCAGAAGGAGCTTCGCGGCGGAGGTTCCCAGGTCAATACCGATATAGTAACTCATTGTCCGTCACCCTTTCCTGTATTTTATACGCTTCACAGCGCAATTTTGATGCATTTTTGTCCCGTCAGCGCAAAGCTTCTCGCATCCGGCTGGCTCGTGCCCACATACAAAACCGGACTTCCCTCGCTGACGCATTCGCCCTGGCCGTTTACAACCAGCAGGCGCCTTTTATCAATCACAATCTCCGTCTCAATCGTCTCGCCCGCCGGGCAGCAGACGCGCGCAAAGCCGCATAGCCTCGGGTTGCGCGGGGCATTCTCGCTGCCCTCGTTCTGGATATACACCTGCACGACGTCCTGCGTATCCATGCTGCCTGCGTTGCGCAGCTTCGCGCTGACGATGATCTCATCGCCCGCGTCCTGCGCCTTGGCCGCCTCCACGCACACGTCGCCGTAGGTCAGGCCATAGCCGAACGGATACAGCGGCTCATGCTCAAAGTAACGATACGTGCGGCCCTTCATGCTGTAGTCCGTGAATTCCGGCATGTCCTTCAGCTGATCGTTATGATAGAACGTCAGCGGCAGCTTGCCGGACGGGGACACCTTGCCAAAGAGGATATCTGCCACGGTCTTGCCGCCGCGCGCACCCGGATACCACGAAAGCAGCACGGCATTGGCATCGTCCGCCGCCTTGCCCAGATCGATGGCGCTGCCCGCCATCAGCACGATGACTGTGGGCTTTTCGGCCTTGAGCACCGCATCCATGAGCTTACGCTGGGATTCGGGCAGCAGCAGGTCAATCTTATCGCCGGAGGCAGCCGCGTTGCCGGTGTCGCCCTCTTCGCCCTCGAGCGTCTCGTCCAGGCCGACCACCAGCACCACCGCATCGGACAGCTCCGCCACGGTCAACGCTTCGCAGATGCGGTCGTCCGGCTGGCCGAGATTCTCCTCGCGATTGCGGAAGAGATGGCTGCCCTGCGCATAGAGCACGCGAACATCGTCGCCTAGCTCATCCTGAATGCCCTCGAGCACCGTGACATAGCGGGAGGACGTGCCGTGATAATTGCCAATCAGCGACAGCCGGCTGTCGGCGTTCGGACCAATGACAGCCACCGTCTTGAGCTTTTCCTTATTGAGCGGAAGCATGCCGTCGTTCTTGAGCAGAACGCAGCTCTTCTCGCTCGCCTCGCGCGCCTTGGCGATGTGCTCGCGGCACTCCACGGCGGTATAGGGGATCGCGTCGTATTCGCTGCCTTCCATGATGCCCAGCATATAGCGCGCAGTGAACAGGCGAACAGCCGCCAAGCGGATCTGCTCCTCGGTCACCAGACCCTTTTCATACGCCTTCATCATGTAGATGTACGTATTGCCGCAGTTCACGTCGCAGCCGTTTTCCAGCGCCAAGGCTGCAGATTCCTCCGGCGTATCGGTCACCTGATGATGCTCGTGGAAATCGCGGATCGCCCAGCAGTCCGACACAACATGTCCCTTGAAGCCCCACTCATTGCGCAGGATATCGACCAGCAGCGTCTTGCTGCCGCAGCAGGGCTCGCCGTTGGTGCGGTTGTATGCGCCCATAACGGCCTCCACGCCCGCATCAACCACCAGATCGCGGAAGGCAGGCAGATACGTCTCCGCCATGTCCTTCTTCGTTGCCACAGCATTGAAATGATGGCGGATCGCCTCCGGGCCGGAATGCACGGCAAAATGCTTGGCGCAGGCCGCGCTCTTCATCACATCGCCGTCGCCCTGCAAGCCCGCTACATACGCCTTGCCCAGCTCGCCCGTCAGATACGGGTCCTCGCCATAGGTCTCGTGCCCGCGTCCCCAGCGCGGGTCGCGGAAAATATTCACATTGGGCGACCAGAAGGTCAGGCCCTTATAGATATCGTGATCGCCGTGCGCCACAGAGGCGTTGTACTTGGCGCGGCCTTCCGTTGCCGCGACGTCGCCCAGCTCGCGCACCAGCTGCGGATCAAAAGCCGCCGCAATGCCGATCGCCTGCGGGAAGCTGGTCGCCGTGCCGGCGCGCGCCACGCCGTGCAGCGCCTCGTTCCACCAGTTATATGCCGGAATACCCAGGCGCTCGATCGCCGGCGCGTCGTAGCGGAGCTGGCTGGCCGCCTCTTCCACCGTCATCTGCGCAACAAGCGCCTGTGCTTTATCTCTTGCCAGATCCCTGTTCATCGCGATCACTCCTCGCTGATCATCGGTTTTTATATAGTTTCGCAACAATCTTTCCTAACTTAATCCCATGATAAGCGAAACACATGTTCTTGTCAAGATTTTTTATATTCTCCCCCGAGTTTTTAGAGGATTGCGACAAGAAGCCGCATCTGCTATAATGCCAGTATCAATCTTTGCGGAGGCTGCCCATGCTCAATCTCCCCGTCTATCTGGATCACGCCGCCACCACCTTTCCGGAGGAAGCCGTTATCAGCGCAATGACGACCTGCATGCGCGCGCAGCCCTGCAATGCCTCCAGCGCATACAGCGCAGCGGGCGACGCACGGCGCATTCACAGGTTCGCCAGACGGCGCATCGCTGAGATGCTCGGCTGTCCCTCCGAGGATATTTTCTTCACCAGCGGCGGCACGGAAGCCAACAACTGGGCAATCCGCGCGTTCGCCGGAGAGCACGTCGTCCTCTCCGCCATCGAACATCATTCCGTACTTGAAGCGTCGCGGGCAGCGGGATGCCGCATCACGACTGTTCTGCCCGACCGAACAGGCCTCATCTCTCCGGACGCCATCGCCGCCGCGATCACGCCCGAAACAAGGCTGATCGCCCTGCAGTGGGCCAACAACGAAACCGGCGTCATCCAGCCCGTGCGCGAGGTCCACGCTCTCGCCAAGGCGAAAAGGATTCACCTGCATGTCGACGCTGTGCAGGCATTTGGTCATATTCCCGTGGATGCTTCCTTCTGCGACAGCATGGCTCTTTCTGCCCACAAGCTCTACGGCCCGCGCGGCGCCGGCGCACTCTATGTCCGCAGCGGCGCGCCCCTTCCCCCGCTGCTCGTCGGCGGCGGGCAGGAAAGCGGCATGCGCGCCGGCACAGAAAACACGCCCGCCATCTGCGGCTTCGAGGTGGCTGCGCAGATGGCGGACGAGGATATGCAGCTGCGCATGAATCGCGAAAGCAAATTGCTGGGAACGTTTATCCATTGCTTAAAAGAACGTATTCCCGGCATTGTGTGGCTGGGCGAAGAACGCAAGCGCCTGCCCGCCATCGCCGCCCTGCTGCTGCCCGGCATTTCGTCCGAGCAGGCAATTTCTCAGATGGATCTTCGCGGAGTGATGATCTCCGGCGGCGCGGCATGCGCCTCACGCTCCGGTCAGCCCAGCCATGTCTACACAGCCATGGGCCTGACGCAGGAAGAAGCCAGCCGTGTCATCCGCGTAAGCATTGGGCGGCATACCACAATCGAGCAGCTTGATTACGCCGCCAGGATGCTTGAGTCGATTATTCCTGCGCAAGCGCGCTGAAATATTTCTCGCTCAGCTTGCCCGCGCCGCCCTGCGCCGCAAGAAGCGACAATTCTCTGCGGTCATAGTCGATCCTGAAAAGCCCGTCGCGCGGATAGTACCTGAACTGGCTGAGTTCTTCTTTAAGACATTCGTCAAAATGCTGATCTGCCCAGGCAAAATCGCCCTGGAAGACCACCATCTCCTGATTGTACGACAGCGAGAGATTCTGCAGTGCGACGGCAAAGCAATGCGCCAGATAGGCGCTCACCTGCTGGCAACGCGCCTCGCCCGCGGCGGATCGCTCAAACAGACGGCGCAGCGTCATGCCATTTGCCGTCCCGCTGTCCTCGCCGAGGCTTTCGAGCATTCTGCGCACGCGACCCAGGCTTACCATGCTCTCCAGGCATCCGCGCTTGCCGCAGCCGCACACGACCTCGTCCGCGTCGCTGATGATCATATGGCCGATCTCGCCGATCAGCGAATCGCGGCCGTTGAGCACATGCCCTTTCTCGATCAGGCAGGCCGAAACGCCCCATGTCGTGAACATCGTCAGAAGACGATGCGCCGCATATTCCGGATGCTCCAGCAGCAGCGCACGGCCTGCAGCCTTGCCCGCATTGTCGATATAATATGTCAGATGTGCGCCGAAGTGCTCTCGCAGCTTCTGCTCCATGTCCACATCTGCGCCCCATGCGGGCGACTGGGAATTATAGCGAAGCGTTCTGGTGTCATAGTCCACTGTTCCCGGCACGGTCAGCACCAGCCCGTACAGCGCACTAAGTTCCACGCCCTGCCCGGTGAGATACTGCTGAGCAAGCGCTCGTACATCTTCCAATTCCCGATCCAGATCGCCGCTAAGCTGATGAGCATATTCCTTGACGGCATATACCTCGCCGACCAGATCGCTCATCGCCAGTGTGATGGCCTTTGGCCAGAGATTGACGCACAGGATCTTTCGCGCATCGCAGAACTGGAAAAGCTCCGGCTTCTTGCCGCCCGCGCTTGTACTCTCGCCAAAACCCACGGACGCAATCACACCCCGCTGGCAGTAATGCTGCAGAAAGCGCATGACCGTCTGACGGCTGATGCCCGTCATCTTGTGAATTTCAGCCGCAGTAAGGACCTTTCCCGAGCGGATGACGCGCAGCATGATCTGTCGATTGCGCGCCTTCGCGTCGCCCGGCATGGCCACCTGTCCCCGCTGTGTCAACATGATCGTGCTCCTTTATCGCAACTTGCTTCCTCATTCCGGCACAGTTTTATCTCCCGTGCCCGGCAATTGATGCCATGACCAGAAAGTGCTCCCGGCAAAGCGGGAGCATTTTCTGTATATAGGGGGTTATTCCTTGACGCCGCCGACGGCAACGCCCGCGATGATGTACTTGCTGAAACAGAAGTACACAATCAGCAGCGGCAGCGCGGTCAGCGTGAGGCCCAGATAAATGGAGCCGAACTCGGTGCGATAGATATCGCCGCGCAGCTCCTTGACCATCATCGGCAGGGTCTTCATCGTCGGATCGGACAAAAGCATGAGCGGAGTCAGGTAGTTGTTCCAGGATCCGATGACCGCCATGATGCCCATGGTCGCCATAGCCGGGATCATGATCGGCATGATGATCGTATTGTAGGTATAGAACTCGCCCGCGCCGTCGATACGCGCAGCTTCCACCAGCGAGATCTGGAAGTTCGCCTCCAGATACTGCTTGAAGAAGAAGACTGTCGAAGCCGCCGCGATGGACGGAATCACCAGCGGGAGATAGCTGTTCGTCCAGCCGAGGCGATACATGAACATGTAGAAGCCCGTCGCCGTGACCTGACCGGGGATCATGATGATCGCCAGGATCACGCTGTAGAGGAACTTCGCGCCCTTGAAGCGATAGACCGTCAGGCCATACGCCGTCAGCGCGGAGAAGTACACGCTCAGGATCGTCGCGCCGAAAGCGATGATCGCGCTGTTCTTGAAGCCAACCCAGACGCTGAAGCTCTTGCGCTCAAGCACCTGCCAGTTGTGGCCCAGGAACGTGGACGGAATCAGAGAGATGCCGCCCTGAATCTGCTGGGAATTGCGCGTGGCGTTGACCATCATGATCCAGAAGGGCAGCAGGCTCAGGATACACAGGCAGATACACAGCACATAGATCATGGAGCGCTTGCTGTTGAGAACAGCAGAGCAGTTGATCAGCAGCGCCGCAACCGGCAGCGCCATCAGCAGACCTGCGAGCACCCAGTTGATCTGCGGATTTCCGTAAGGCAGCTTGACCGGGATCGCCTGCACGCGGAAGATGCTGTAAATGATCATCAGCTCGGCAATCAGATTGGCAAAGCTGGAATAGGTGTAATACTTGCTGACGACCTTTCCGCCCGGAATCAGTACGCACACAGCCGCAAGCACCAGCAGTGCAGCGGCAAGCTTGGTCATCAGATACAAATCGGAGAAATCGGTTGGATAGATGGCGCCGTTCTCATTGACAACCTGCATATTGACTTCGATTTCGGCGGGCAGCTGGCCCGGAATGAGCGCATACTTGAGACCGCTCTGTCCAGCCTGGCTGGCAAGCGCAGCCTGCTCAGCAAGAAGCTCATCGACCTTGACCTGCTGCTTGTCGATCTTGGTCTGCTGCTTGTCCAGATCCGCCTGCTTCTTGCCCTGATCGATATAGCGCTGCAGCTTGGCCTGTTCGCTTTCAAGGCGGCCAACCTGCTTGTCAATCTCCTCCTGCAGCGCTGCCGCAGAGTTGTCCTCAAACGTGGCGATCGGCATAAACATCAGTCCGGCCGTCACAATCAGCAGAAGGGCGCAAATGAATCTCGTTGCCTTGGTCATTTTCCAGCCCTCCTCTTCTTCGGCGCCGCATCACGATCGCGCATGAGCATGGCGAGGATCAGCGAGCAGATGACGATGATGATGAACAGAACGACGGACGCCGCGCTGGCCATGTTGAAGTTATTGGGCGTCTCAAAGCCCTGCTGATAGATGAAGCGGGCGACGGTATTGGTCGTGTAGTTCGGGTTGCCCTGCGTCATCAAGTGCGGAATATCGAACATGGTCAGACCGCCGACGAGGGAGGTGACCAGATTGTACAGAAGAATAGGCTTGATCAGCGGCAACGTAATCCGCCAGAACACCTGACGGGAGGTACAGCCGTCCACCATCGCCGCCTCAAAGAGGACGGGATTGATGCCCAGCATGCCGGCGATCATGATGATCATGGTATTGCCGTACCACATCCACCACTGCACAAAGGAGATCAGGCCTCGGGATGCAGCCGTGGAGCGGAAGAATTCAATCGGAGAAGAAACCAGGCCAAACTGCTGAAGCAGCGTGTTGACCGGCGCGATCGGGAAATTGAACAGAGAGAAGAACAGCATGGCGATGGTCGCCGCGGTGATGATATTGGGCATGAAGATCAGCACCTTGAACGCGCCCTGACAGCGCAGCTTCAGATGCGTATCGGTGAACCAGCTGGCCAGAATGAGCGCCATGCCGATCTGCGGAACGAAGTTGAACAGCCAGATGATCACCGTGTTGCCCAGGGACTGCCAGAAGAAACGGGAAACGTCTGTGCCAAAGGCAAAGAGCTTCTGAAAGTTGTCAAAGCCGATGATGGAATTTTCCAGCACCTTGCTCCAGCCGGCGGCGTCGGTCAGCGACGTGCGGAATGTAAAGAAAATCGGATAGAGCTGGAAAATCAGGAACGTAATGAAGAACGGAGCGACAAACAGATAGCCGTACTTATCGTAGCTGATGGACTTGCGTTTCTTGGTCTGTACGCCTTGTTTTTGCATACTTCCACCCCTTTGTCAGAGAAATCTCACCCCGAACGGGGCGGACCAGATCATGATACGAATACAAGAAGACGAAAGGGGCTGCCTCTGCCCCGATTCCGTTGCAAGAGGCAGCCCCCGTTATTCCGGGTTACTTACAGCTGCGCTGTATGTATGATTGTTTTGAAATTACTCAACAACCAGTTCCGGGAACTGAGCCTTGACCTGAGCCTTGAACTCAGCGATCGCGGCGTCGAGCTCGGCCTCGCCCTTGGAGTACGGCGTGGTCACATAGTCGCTCCACAGGGAGTTCATCTTCTCGTCATAGTCGGTCATGATCGCGCCGTTGGCCAGGTTGGCCGCCTCAGCGAAGATGCCGTAGTGATCCTGGCCGCCCAGGAACGGGTTCGGAGTGCCGCCTTCGGCGAGGATCTTCTCAACCACAGCGTTGGAGCCGACGAAGTCGCCGGAATCCTTGGCGTAGGTGTACAGGAACTCTTCGCTCATGGTGAAGAACAGGATGAAGTCCTTCACAGCAGCCTTGGTGGCGTCGTCCATCGCCGCGACCTTAGCCTCGTTCGCGCCGATCCAGGTGCCGCCCCAGCTGTAGCCAACCGGGCCAGCGACCATGCGCCAGTCGCCGTAGGTGCCGCCATCCGCTTCGCAGGCAGCCTTCATCTCTTCGTCGGTCATGGTGTCGTTGGTGGTCAGGCCGCAGTTCGGCTTGAGGGTGTAGTGCAGGCCCCAGGTCGGGAGGAAGAAGCACAGGGTGGTGTCGGTCTTCATGCCGTTGAACCAGGCCTCGGACCAGGCAGTGCCCTTATTGGACAGGTCGTCTTCCTCGAGGATCTTGCACAGATCGAGGTAGTCGTAGAGGATCGGGTCGATGACGAGCTTGCCGTCGACAACCCAGCCCTGCTCACGGCCGTAGTTGTAAGCGTTCCAGATGTCGCCAGCGCCGACGACCATCTTCACGGCGCCTTCAGAAGCCTCGTTCAGCTCCGCGGCGGTCTCCATGAACAGATCCCAGTCAGCAACCTTCTCCTGCATTTCTTCCGGAGAGGTGACGCCCAGGTACTTCTCAGCCAGAGAAGCGCGATACATCAGCGCGCCCGGAGTGGCCTGCCAGGACAGACCCTTGAGCTGACCGTTGACGTTGCTGGTGCCGATCTGCTTCATGACCGGGATCGCAGCAGCGACTTCTTCCTCAGTGATGCCCACGGTGCCCATCAGGTCAGCGGTGACATCGCTGTTGACGTACTTCTTAACGAAGGCCGCCTCGAGGGTGAAGATGTCCGGAGCCTCGGCGCCGGCAGCATCCGCAGCCATGATGGTGTCAACCTTGGAGGTGTACTCACCGCCGTCGGTCGGATAGATGGTGTACTTGATCTCAACGTTCGGATGAGACGGGGCATAATACTTCGCGATCATGCCTTCGAGCTCGTTGGTGAAGGACCACACGTTCAGCGTGATCTTCTCCTCGGCGAAAGCGGAGCCCGCGATCACGATCATCGCGAGAACCAGGACCAGAGAGAGGATCTTCTTCATAGGGAAACCTCCTTTTTATTTATGCGGCGAACCGCAGTTTTCTGCGCAAAGCATTCTGTTTGCACAGCGGAGTTATTGCAATAACTCCTTAGTTTGGCAATATTATATCATAACCGTCGTCCTTGTCAAGCGAGTTTAGGCACTCCTTATAGGTTTTTCGTAAATTTTCGGATGTTATGTCCAGCGCAAATGAACGAAAACGATTATAGTTTATGCAGATTTGTATACATCAAATATCACCGACCGCTCTGCGCTGCATATCCGGATACTCCGTGTTTCACGCCCCGCTCAAATTGCCGCGTTCTTTCCGACAGGTCTTCCCTCCGTCTTCCTGTTCATGCTATAATAAGATTTAGTGCGCCTGTGCACGATGCGCGATTTCTTCCCGGCGCCGCTTCAGAACCGGATACAAGGAGTATATCATGAGCATTTTAACCGTAGAACATCTCTTCCACGGCTTTGGCGACCGCGCCATTTTCGAAGATGTGTCCTTCCGCCTGCTTAAAGGCGAGCACATCGGCCTGATCGGCGCAAACGGCGAAGGCAAGTCCACCTTTATGAACACCATCACCGGCAAGCTCCAGCCCGACGAAGGCTCCATCGAGTGGGCAAAGAACGTCCGCGTGGGCTATCTGGACCAGCATGCCGTTCTCGCGCCCGGCATGACCATCGGCGACGTGCTGCGCAGCGCGTATGCGCACCTGTTTGATCTGGAGGCGCGCATGAACGACGTCTGCGCGCAGCTGGAAAACGCCGGCGAGGACGAGATGGCGCAGATGCTCGAGGAGCTGGGCTCCATTCAGGAGACGCTGGACAGCCACGACTTTTTCAATCTCGATTCCAAGGTTGAGGAGGTTGCGCAGGCATTCGGCTTCATGGACGTGGGTCTTGAGCGCATGGTGACCGACCTGAGCGGCGGCCAGCGCACCAAGCTGCTGCTGGCGAAGCTCCTTTTGGAAAAGCCGGACATTCTCCTGCTCGACGAGCCGACCAATTATCTGGACGAGGAGCACATCTCCTGGCTGAGGCGTTATCTTGTGGAATACGAGAATGCATTCATCCTCATCTCCCACGACATTCCCTTCCTCAATTCGGTCATCAACATCGTCTATCACATGGAAAACCGCAAGCTGAACCGTTATGTCGGCGACTACGACCGATTCAAAGAGGTCTACGCCATGCAGCAGGCCCAGCTTGAAGCGGCCTACAAGCGCCAGCAGCAGGAGATCAGCGAACTCAAGGATTTCGTCAACCGCAACAAGGCGCGTGTAGCGACCCGCAATATGGCTATGTCCCGGCAGAAGAAGCTTGACAAGATGGAGATCATCGAACTGACTGCCGAGAGGCCCAAGCCCGAGTTCAATTTCAGAACCGGCCGCGCGCCCAGCCGCTATATTTTTCAGACGCAGGATCTGGTCATCGGCTATGGTGAGCCGCTCTCCCGTCCGCTGACCCTGTCCATGGAAAGCGGTCAGAAGATCGCGCTCGTCGGCGCCAACGGCATCGGCAAGACGACGCTCCTGCGCAGCATCCTGGGTCTCATTCCTCCGCTCTCCGGCAGCGTGGAGCTGGGTAATTATCTGATGATCGGCTATTTTGAGCAGGAGGTCGCCGCCGACAACGCCACGACCTGCATCGAGGAAATCTGGAAGGAATTCCCCACGCTCAATCAGGCCGAGGTGCGCGCGGCGCTGGCCAAGTGCGGCCTGACCACCAAGCACATCGAGAGCCAGGTCCGCGTGCTCAGCGGCGGCGAGCAGGCCAAGGTGCGCCTGTGCAAGCTCATCAACAGAGAAACCAACATTCTCCTTCTGGACGAGCCGACCAACCACCTCGACCAGGACGCCAAAGACGAGCTCAAGCGCGCCCTGAAGGCTTATAAGGGCAGCGTTCTGCTCATCTGCCACGAGCCGGAATTCTACATGGACGTGGTCAGCGAGGTCTGGGACTGCAGCAAGTGGACGACGAAGATTCTATGACGATGAAGGGGACGCTGGTTTGGAGAACTCGCATAGTCGCGCAAGCGCTCCTTGCGATTCCCGACGCTCCGCCTGCCTGTTTCGCCCACAGGGCACGGCAGGCTTCGGTCCCCAAACCCCTGCAAGGGACATTGTCCCTTGACCCTTCTTCGCTTCGCGGCGGCTTCAATCAGCTTCGCCTTCCCCTATGGGGAAGGTGGATCGCCAAGGGCGAGACGGATGAGGTCCCTGCCCGCAGGCAGAGTTCCTTAGCAAAAAGTCTTTTATACATACAAGAAACTCCCCGGATCATTGATTCTCTGATCCGGGGAGTTCTTTTCTTATTCTCTTATCAGCCGACCTCGGCCATAGGATCGGCAGTTTCAGCGCCTTCGTTGGTCACGCTCATCGACGAGAGCATTGCCTGCACAGCGGCGTCGATCTGTGCCGCGCCCAGCGCCTGCGGATACACCGCCGTGAACACCAGCGTCTCGCCCGCATCCACCACGGCCAGCGTCACGTCCAGCGCTTCCTGCCCCTCTTCCTGATAGGCAAAGCGCAGGCCCTGCACCGGACAGCCGCTGATTTCCTGCACGCCCAGCTCGCGCACGTCTGTCGCGCCAACCCACTCGCTGGCGATCAGATCGCCCAGCGTCATATCAAAGGATGCATAGCGTACAAGCTGCACGCTCGCACCGCCGCTGAGCTGATAGGTCTGGATAAAATCGCCGTCTTCAAAGGCGACATTCTCCACCATCTGCGCATCCTGCTCCAGTTCTACCATGAGCACGCTGCCCTCGGCAAGCGCCAGCACAGGCAGCAGCACAAACACCAGCAGTGCCGTCATCCACTTTTTCATTGGAAATCTCCTCCTTATATACACCGTTCATACTCTGCTTTCATCCTCTATCGATACACGCCGGCACAGCTCGCCGCCGCACTGGCTGCGTATTCTCATTCTCCCGCAGCACGAATCTCTTTCGCCTTTCCATGCCATAGCTGCTGCGCATTGGGCTTCCCATCCTATTCCCTTCTCATTTGCAGCGGAGCATGAACGATTTATTATACCATTTATCCGCGCATCCGTCAAAGTTCTTCTTTTTCCCGCTTTGCGATGCGCAGGCGCTGTGGTATAATCTCACTATGCTATAGAAGAAACGCCGAAAGGATTTTCTTGATCATGAAGAACATTCTGCTTATCGCCACCGGCGGCACCATCGCCTCCCGCCCGACAGACGGCGGCCTTGCGCCGCAGCTATGCGCTGGCGATATCCTCTCCTGCGTGCCTGCGCTGGCGGGCCTTTGCCATATCGATGCGCTGCAGCTGCTCAATATCGACTCCACCAACATGGCGCCGGACAACTGGCTGACCATCGCCGACTGCGTCAAGGAAAACTACTTCCGCTATGACGGCTTTGTCATCACCCACGGCACGGATACCATGGCCTATACAGCCAGCGCGCTGTCCTATCTCATCCAGAACAGCGCCAAGCCCATCGTGCTCACCGGCTCGCAGAAGTCCATCTACGATCAGGAGACCGACGCGCGGCGCAATCTCTATGATGCGTTCCTCGCTGCGCAGGATGATGCGCTCTTCGGCGTGATGCTGGTGTTCGACGGCCGCGTGATCAGCGGCACCCGTGCCCGCAAGACACGCACCAAATCCATGAACGCATTCTCCTCGATCGACTATCCGGAGCTGGCGCTTCTTCGCGAGGGCAGGATCCTGCACTATATCCGTCAGCAGCGTCCTGCCGGCTTACCCGCATTCTATGAAAAGCTGAATCCGCGCGTGTTCGTCCTGCGCCTGATCCCGGGCATGAATCCCGCCGTGCTCCATCTGCTGCTACCGGAATTTGACGCGCTGGTGATCGAGAGCTTCGGCGTGGGCGGCCTGCCCTGCTATGAGCAGAAGGACTTTCTGGACGCCGTGCACGCATGGAGCGCAGAGGGCAAGCCGATCGTCATCACCACGCAGGTGCCGCACGAGGGCAGCGACATCGGCGTGTATCAGGTCGGCGCACGGGCAAAGAGCATTCCCGGCGTGCTGCAGGCGCATACGATGACGGTGGAAAGCGCCGTCACCAAGCTCATGTGGATCCTGCCGCAGACGAAAAACCTCGAGAGAATCGAGCAGCTCTTCTATACCCCGGTTGCGCATGACCTGCTGAAGTTCGAGTAAGGGAGACGTTGGGGCTATCGCCCCAAACCCCATCTGGGGATGCAATCCCCAGACCCCTTCTCCGCTTCGCGTATATTATTGAGCTGCCTTACATATATAACGAAACAAAATCCCCTTTTCTTGCAGAAAAGGGGATTTTTTCGCGAAGCGATGAAGGGTGCAGGGGTTCGGATTCTCGAACTGGGGCAGAAGTGAATGACAGCCCGGTGGGCTGTCAGAGCTGCCCTGACCGACGAGCGTCGAGCGAGGAGAAGATGTCCCTGCCGGGTCTGGGCAGCGCCCAGCGTCCCCCCGTTTTTACAGAACCTTGTTAAGGAAGTCCTTCGTGCGCGCGTTCTGCGGATTGCCAAAGACCTCCGCCGGCGTACCTTCCTCAACGATATAGCCATCGTCCATGAACAGCACGCGATCGGCCACCTCGCGGGCAAAGCCCATCTCATGGGTAACGATGATCATCGTCATGCCCTCGCGCGCGAGCTCCTTCATGACCTCGAGCACCTCGCCGACCATCTCCGGGTCAAGCGCGGAGGTCGGCTCGTCAAAGAGCATGATGTCCGGATTCATCGCCAGCGCGCGCGCGATCGCTACGCGCTGCTTCTGGCCGCCGGAGAGCTGCGCCGGGAAAGCCTGCGCCTTATCGGACAAGCCCACGCGCTCAAGCAGCTTTTTCGCGTTCTGCTCCGCCCGGGCCTTGTCCGCCTTTTTCAGATCGACCGGCGCAAGCGTCAGGTTGCGCAGGACGTTCATGTTGTTGAACAGATTGAAATGCTGGAACACCATGCCCACGTTCTCGCGGACCTTGTTGATGTCCACCTTCTTGTCGGTGATGTCGTATCCATCGACGATCACCGTGCCGCCGGTGATGTCCTCAAGCCTGTTCATGCAGCGCAGGAATGTAGACTTGCCGCTGCCGGACGGACCGATGATGACGACGACCTCGCCCTCATAGATGTCGGTCGAGACATCCTTGAGCACTTCGAGCCTGCCAAAGTTCTTTTTGAGATGCTCGACGTGAATCTTGACACTTTCCTTATTAATGGCCACGCTTGAGCCTCCTCTCCATGCTCTTGGCAACGCGGGACAGCAGGGTGATGACGACCAGATACATCACCGCGACGATCGCCCACGTCTGGAAAGACATGAACGTGTTCGCCACGACGTTCTTGGCCGTGTTCACCAACTCCGGGAAGCCGATGACAGACAGAATGGACGTGTCCTTGAGCGTGATGATGAACTGATTGATGATGCTGGGGATCATCGTGCGGATCGCCTGCGGCAGCACAACGCGCTGCATCGAGCGCCAGTAGGGCATGCCCAGGCTCCTGGCCGCCTCCATCTGTCCGCGGTCCACCGACTCGATACCTGCGCGGATGATCTCGGCCATGTACGCGCCGCAGTTGAGCGCCAGGCAGATCGTGCCCGCCTGCAGGGCCGTGAGCATGACGCCGCCAAGGCCGATGATCGTATTGAGCAGATACGGCACGCCGAAGTATATGAAATACGCCAGAACGATCATCGGCACGCCGCGGATGAGATCGACGAACACCGCCGCAACGAAGTTACACAGCTTGTTTTTGATGACGCTCATCAGGCCGACAATCAGGCCGATGATGCACGCAAAGAACAGACCGCACAGCGCCAGCAGCAGCGTCTGCCCCATCGCAGTGAGCAGCAGATTGCCATAGACAGTGAGGATTCTAAGCACGAGGTGACGCCCCTTTCGTGGGTAAAATCAGCAGCATACCATATTGCGAAAAAGAAGGGGCACTTTTGTGCCCCTTCAGGCTTATCTTTGCAAACCTTCGCTTCATTCCGCGAAGCGATGCAGGGAGTCTGAGGGATGAAATCCCTCAGGCGGGTTCAAGGGCGGCAGCCCTTGCGTTCCCCGTCCTATATCAGTTCAGGTACTTCGCCAGAATCTCGTCGTACTTACCGTTGGCCTTGATGTTGGCCAGGCCGGCGTTGAACATGTCGATCAGGTTCTGGTTGTCGGCGTTGAAGATGGCGAAGCCGTACGGAGAGCCCTCGTTCTCAGAGCCTTCGACGACCTTGAGCGGAAGACCATTTTCCTTGATGGTCGCCGCCATGATCGGGGTATCCTCGAAGCAGGCCACGCACTGGCCGCCCATAACCGCCTGATACATCGTGGGAGAATCCTCGAAGTAGGTGATGGTGAAGCCATTGGCGTCCTTCAGGCTCTCGGCATAGGTCGCGCCCTGGGTGCCGGTCTTGACGGCGACGGGCTTGCCCGCCAGATCCGCGAAGGAAGCGATCTTGGAGTTGGCCAGAACCGTCATGCACTGGGTCGCATTGTAGTAGCCGTCGGAGAAGATCCAGCCGGATTCCTTGCGGGCGTCAGTGATGGACGCGCCGGCGATCATGCCGTTGGCCTGACCCGCCTGGCAGGCGGCGATGGCCGCATCCCAGCCGAGGGAGTTGAGGTCATAGGTGAAGCCCTGATCCTCCGCGATAGCGGCGAGGATGTCCACGTCGATGCCAACGAAGTTGCCGTTCATATCGGTATACTCAAACGGCTTGAACACGGTATCCGTCGCAATGACGAAATGATCGGCAAGCGCGCCGCAAGCGCACAGGCACAACGTCATAGCAAGAACCGCCGCGATAAACTTCTTCATAATCAAAATCCCCCTTTTTGCTGCCGGGTGTTGATCCCCGGTGAATGAGCCCATTATACGGGGCTGGAGAACTTTTGTCAAGACAATTTCATCATCAGCCAGTCATTTTTGCAGTTTTTCTGTTTTTTCAGCAAAAAACCGCTATTTTTCCGAATTAAATGAAGTTTGAATTGAAAATAAATGCAAAAATGAATCTACACCTATACATCCTGTCAATTTGTATTGTAAAAAATACAAGGGATAGGTATAACCCCGTCCCCTGTTATATGCTCAATATGCCGCTTCCATTTCCTTGATCCTGTCATACAGCCAGCGATTTACCGGAAGCTCGACGCCGTGCTTTTCGCCCAGACGCAGCATCGTCCCCGCAAAGAGCTCTACCTCGCTCTTTCTGCGCGCTTCGCCGTCCTGGCGCATGCTCGGCTTGCCGGCGGGGGCGAAGCTGTCCAGCAGCGCCACCCACTCCTCAAACTCCGCCTCGCTGATGGCATGCCCTTCAAGGCCCGCCATCATCTGCGCCTCGCGCATTGCGCCGAGCATGGTTTCGCGCGCCCTGCCCGGCTGCTGCACGCCGCCGTAGTCGCATTCGAAGACCATGCAAGCCTGATTGAGCCCCACATTGAGCATCAGCTTGCCCCACTGGCGGCGCACCATGTCCCCCACCGGCGTGCACTTCACGCCGTGGTCGTTCAGAAAATCTGCAACCATCTGCACGCGCGCGGAGATCGCGCCCGGCTCCTTCTCGCCCAGCACAATCTGACCCGGATGGACGTAGGTCAGGCAGCTGCCCTCCTTGACCGCATCCATGCCCTGCGCCACGCTGTAGAGCACGTTCTCGCCCCCGAATCGCTGCGCGACGATTCCCTCACTGGTCACGCCGTTGAGCAGCGAGATGATCTGCGTGTTTTCTCCAACAAAGTCCGCAGCCGTCTCCATCGCGCCGAGCAGGCCGCCCTCTTTCGTCACGATCAGCAGCAGATCAACCGTCTTTGCTTCATCCGGCGTCACATAGGGGAAATCTACGCGCACACCGTTGACGTATACGCCCTCGCGGCTATACCGCTCCTTGCGGCTCTCATCGACAATCACACGCAGATCCGCGCCCAAGGCAAGCATCCGCTCGGCATACAGCGCGCCGACCGCGCCAAGGCCAATCAGGCCAACGGTTTTGATCTTGTTCATTTTCACAAGCCCCTTTGGTTCTCAATTCTGCCTTCCCCTATGGGGAAGGTGGCAGCCCGTCAGGGCTGACGGATGAGGTTTCGCAGCAGCGCAATCTCCGCCGCATAGCCGTCCAGTTCGTTGGGCGTTTCCAGATAAAACGGCAGGCGCTTCAGCTGCGGATGATTGATGATGCGCACCGTTGCATCAAGACCGATCGAGCCCTGGCCGATCTTCTCGTGCCTGTCCTTATGGCTGGCCATGGGATTCTTGCTGTCGTTCAAGTGAATCGCCTTCAGGCGATCCAGACCGATGACCCGGTCAAACTCCGCCAGCACGTCGTCCAGATGATCGACGATATCATACCCGCCGTCATAGACATGGCACGTATCCAGGCACACGCCGAGCCTGTCGCCCGTCTTGCTTGCGTCCATGATCGCGCGAAGCTCCTCAAAGCGCCTGCCGACCTCACTGCCCTTGCCCGCCATGGTCTCCAGCAGCACGGTCGTGGGCAGTTCGCTCGTATATACCTCATCGAGCATATCCGCAATCAGCCGCACGCCCACATCCGTCCCCTGCTTCACATGGCTGCCCGGATGAAAATTGAGCATCGCATTGGGAATGTAGGCAAGCCTTTCGAGATCCTCACGCATCGTGCGATAAGCAAACTCGCGCACGCGCGCATCCGCCGCAGCCGCATTAAGCGTATACGGCGCATGCGCCAGAATCGGCGCGAAGGCCTGTTCCTTCATGAAAACATTCAGCGCCTCTGCGTCCGCCCGGTCAAAGGGCTTCACAGAACCGCCCCGCGGATTGCGTGTGAAGAACTGGAACGTGTTCGCGCCAAGTTTGACCGCCTGCCTGCCCATGGCCAGATAGCCGTTCGAGCAGGAAAGATGGCATCCGATATTGAGCATGCTCATGCCTCCCGTCTGCTTCTTCGCGCGTTCCACAGCGCCTGCAGCCTCTTTGCAATCGGCCGCTCAAAGCCGTATGTGATCAAAGCCGCGGCGAGAATCGACAGCGCGAAGCACGCGATGGTATAGTTCATCTGCCAGACGGGATCGCCCTCCCAGTTAGGATACTCATAACTGCTTGGAATCACCTTATAGGTGATCAGCCAGACGGCGATCGTCTGATGCCAGATATAGAACTGGAAGGAGATGCCGGAGAAGAACTTCGTCAGCGGATTGCCGAGAATCCGGCGCAGCACAAGGCCCGCGTTCGCGCTGAAAACAAGAAACGCCGCGCCAAGCAGCCCCATGGACAGACGATTGCTCATCTGACCCAGACGGATCATTTCCACGTTCGGGTTGCCCGCCTGCCGCCTGACCACCTGCCAGATCAGCATGAGCATGCACACGGACAGCAGCGAGCAGAGTACGCGCGTAATCGCGCCGTGCTTCTTCTTGGCCAGCCATGCATGGATATTCGCCGCCATCATGCCCAGCGCAAACGTGTCCAGATACGCCGGAAGCTGATTGAAATACAGCGCAACATCCTTCACATTCACGCTCACCCAGCCGCGGAAGCCCAGCGCAATGGCGACCATCGCAGCAAACGTCGTCGCCGGCAGCCGATAAAACGCACGCGCAATCAGCGGAAAAAGCAGATAAAACTGCATCTCGATCGCCAGGGTCCACAGAGCGCCGCCAAGATTGGACGCATAGTACGCATCATAGAAGAACATATGCGTATACGTCAGATGCGACACGAGATCGCGGATCATGTGCTCTTTGTAATAATAGGCATTCGTCGCGATCGCCACGGCGAACATGATCGCAATCGTGAGCAGATACGACGGATGGATGCGCACAAAGCGGCGGACATAGAAATCCAGCGGCCGAGCAGGCCTTCCGCCCTCCTCGCGCATGCGCACCCACGGCAGATACAGGCAGAAACCGCTGATGAGAATCATCATATCCACCCAGATATAGCCCGAGCGCACCAGCGGATCGAAGCTGATATCCTTTCCAAAGAGCGTCAGCCCCGGAAACAGCCAGCTCTGCTGCCAGATATGAAACCATGCGACGATCAGCACAGCCATCGTGCGCAGACCGTCGCAGGTATCCACGTATTTGAGGCTCGGCTGTGAGCGCGCATCGCTGAGCCATCTTTTGATTGGGTTCATAGCCTTCCTTTCGGGGGAATACGTTGGGGACTGCCGTCCCCAATCCCCTGCCTGGGGATTTCATCCCCAGACCCCATCATCGCTTCGCATACGCGAAGCGAGAGGTAATTGATTGTTTCTTAATACAAACGCGAAGCGAAATAGGGAGTCCGAGGGATAATATCCCTCGGGCGGGGTTTGGGGCAGCAAGCCCCAACGTCCCCAGCATCTCCTTACTGAATGATGATGTCCAGGTCGCTGTTGTCGCTCGCAGGCGCGTCGCCTGTGAGCTGAACAACCAGCTTGTGCGGCAGGCAGACGATGGTCTTTGCACCGTTGCGCATCTTGCCCTGGCGGATGCACAGCCCGTCACGGCAGTTGGCTTCCTTCATGAATACCGCGCCGTCTTCCACGGCAATCACGTTCACGCTGCCATCCTCCTGCGCGATCTCATAGGTATTCTCCATCGCCAGGGGTCTTCGCAGCGTTTCTACGCCGTCGAGCGTCACGACGATCGTCGTCGCTTCTGCGCCCAGAGAGACCTGGGAGATGAGATACAGCACGCCAGCGCACACAAGCAGCGCAGCGATCAGAATCAGGTCTTTTTTCTTCATAGTCCGGTTGTCATTCCTCGGTGATGATTTCGCTCTCGTCGGCCGTCGCCGGCTCGCCCAGATAGGACAGGCGCACGGTCGAGCCGGAATCCAGCTTTTTGAGCGTCAGCGTCTTGTTTCTCAGGCTTACGACGGAGTACGCGCCGGTCGTCGGATATTTTTCTTCTCCGACGGTGATCTCATAGCCGCTTCCGCCGAAGAATCCCTCCTCGCCGGCAATCATGCAGCTGCCGTCGCGGCGGAAGATATACTCCACCCCGCGCGCGTCCTTCCAGCGGCCGACGATGCGATAGACATACGCTTCCAGCTTCTTCTTCGCATTCTTATTGATCGATTCGATCTGTTCAAGCAGCTCCAGCGCATCCAGCGGCCTGCGCATGTCGATCAGCGCCTGCGCGCGCTCAAGGCACGCCTTTTCATACATGGATGCAATCTCCGTGTAGCGCGCGGGCAGCTCCGCCTGCCAGTACGGCGCAAGCGCCGTAATCACGCTGGCATAGTCGCCCAGCTCCATATCCATGCGAGCGCCGGTGAATACATCCTTGAGCCAAGCGTCTTCGCAGGCTGTCACGCGCAGCTTGGCGTCCTCATAGCTGCCAAGGCTCGCAAACGCCTTCGCAGCCTGCTCATATTCGCCAGCCGACTCGAGCGCCGCCGCGCGCGCATACTGCGCCTTCATCGTGCGCTCTTCCGCGTCCAGATACGCGCCGCAGGCTTCAAACAGCGCCGCGGCCTCCTCGTATTCGCCCGTTTCCATCTTCTCGCCCGCCATCGCATAACGGCAGCGCTTGATCTGGCTGGCGGCGTCCTCGTACGCGCCAAGCTGCTCAAACTCCGCGATCGCACGCTCGTACTCACCCACGCTATAGAGGTTCTTCGCCGCCTGATAGCGGCATGCGAGCGCAAGCGCCTTCGCGTCCTTATAATCACCAAGGCCCTCAAAGCGGAGCATCGCCGCCTCCGGCGCAGTCTCCATCTCGGCCACGGCAGCTTCGTACTCAATCGCCTTCACACGCTCGAGGCTGTCCTCATAATCGCCCAGCGACGCGTATTCCAGCGCAGCGGCGTCCTTCTGGCCCGCATCCTCCAATTCTCTGGCATAGGCATAGGTCGCCTGATCCAGCGCGGCTCCTGCCTCGCCTTCGCGCGGCAGCTGCTCCAGCCAGGAGATCGCCTCGACGTAGTCGCCCTCACCCAGCGCAGCGCTGCCCAGGGTCATGGCCGCATCGGTAAAGCGAGCATAGGCGTCCTCATAGTCGCCCGCCTGACGCAGC
>SVGO01000032.1 GCA_015056305.1 Clostridiales bacterium
CTCACCTCCTCTCAGGCGATATATTCCGTCCAATACCTCTCGTCCACAACGCCCGGCTCCCAAACGTTCTGCATGCTCTCCAGCACGTTGATCCAGAGCTTGCCCCTGTGCTCCACGATCGCGCCAGGCTGATAGTTCAGGCTCACACCATCCCATGGCTCCCATGCCGGATAGCCGCTCTCCGTGCCTCCTTCGCCGCCGGAAACGCCGCCTTCAAGCGCAAGCACGCGCGCCTCAAGGGCGTTGTATTTTTCGACAAGCGTCCGATACAGCGCGTCCAGTTCGCCCTTTTCCGCGTCCACCGTCTGGTTCTCAAACACCATCCGGTCAAGCTCCGCCTTTTCCCCGTCCGTGAGCCTGCCCTGCGCCCAGAACGCGTCGATGCGCTTCGTCAGCTCCTCCACGCTCTGCTTCTTCGCCAGCACCACGCTCTTCATCAGTTCAAACATGTTTGCCATTTTCCCCGCCTCCTCAGTTTTCTGTCATCAGCGCTTCCAGGGCCTCGATCCGCGCCCTGAGCGCCGCGATATCCGCCGCCACGAAATCCCTCTTGATCCTCTCAGGCGAGATCTCGTTTTCTTCCTTGTCGTATACTGCCCCGCGCCAGCCAATGACCGTCGCGCCGTCCTCTGTCTTCAGATCCAGCCCGTTTTCCGTCACGGCAGTCACTTCCGCCGCCTGCCGCTTCTCCTCTCCGGGCAGCATGATATATACCCTCATGACCATCACCTTCTTCCCTATAACGAGGATCCCAAGGGGAATCTTTCCCCTTGGCGGGACCAGCGCCCCGGAACCCCGTTTTCGGACACTTTACTGATATGTCACCGTCAGCCCCGGCGCGTTCGCACTGCCGTAGCCCGCAAAATTCGCATATGCCGCCGCAGGCCCCCATATATACAGGCCCTTGGCCGCGCCGCTTGCCATCTGCTGCACGGCTGCAACGATCTCCGCCGTCGATACCGACAGCCATTCCTTCTGACCGACCGTGCCGACCACCACGTCGTTTGCCGTCACCGTCGCCACACCGCCGCTCGGCCCCGTGTTGCTCATCGTTCCGATGCGCACCGTCACGTTGTTTCCGCTGCCAACGCCCGCGTTGCGGTACAGCGTCAGCGTCGCCGCCTTGATCGTCTTCCCGCTGATCGCGCTCACATCAAACCACATGCAGCCCTTGTAATTGCCGCCGTCGCTCGTCTTTCCCTGCGCGATCACGTTCGTTCCGCTGTACCAGCCTCCGCCGTCGTGCGTGCGGCTCGCCGTCAGCGTCAGCGCAGCCGTCGTCGTGACTGTCGGCGTGACCACAGCCGAATCGCTTCCGCTGCCTGCGTCGGAAGCGCCGCGCACAACGCTGTCCGCCCGGCAATATACGCCCGTGTCTCCGTTGGGCCTGCTCGTCAGCACGCCCACGCTCGCGTTGTTCCTCGCATAGATCCCGTATTTGTTCTGCTCGCCCTTGCAGCTTTGCAAAAACACTCGGCTGTTCGTCGTCGCGAACACGCCCGCATAGCCGCCGTTGAACGTGCAGCCGTTTGCCTCCGCCTGCGATTCGAGCGCCTGCAGCCCGTTTCCGTATGCGTTCGCCGCCGTATAGCTGTTCGCCGTGAACACGCAGTTCTCCAGCATCGCAGGCCCGCTGCTCGTCAGATACAAGCAGTCCGCCGTCGATCCGTTGTTGATCTTGAGATCATACATATAAAATCTGTTCGGCACGTCCGAAAGCGTCACGCGCCCCGAGACCGTGTGCCCGTTGCCGAGGATCACGACGGACGCGCCCGTCGTCTGCCGAAGCTCCGCTTCCTCCACCGTGTCAGCCGCCATCGTGATCGCGACGCGCGCGGGAATGTGCCTGCCGTTCAGCTTCGCAAATGCGTCCGCCAGCGTCGCAAACACTTTCTCTCCGTCCACCACGCCGCCCACCGTCAGCCCCGTCGGCCCGTCATATTGCGCATGCACGTTCGGGCTGTTCACTTTTGCGATAGACAAACCGAACATATCCAGCATCATATCGCCGTCAACGCCGCTTACGTTCACGCGGAGCAAAGGGGTGTCGATCGAAAACTGATCTTTCGTAATGATAAGCCTGCTCCCGTCGATCACCTGCGTCGGCGTATAGCTCTCCAGCGCCCCGCTCACCTCCGCCGTGATCTGCCCCGGCACCAGCGCCATCTGCGCCTTCAGCGCGTCCACGTCGCCCGCGTCCGCTTTGCCCTGCACCGCAAGCCCGATCTTCTCCTCCGCCCAAAGGTTCAGCTCTCCCTTGAGCGCCTCGATCGTCTCCGTGCGCAGGACGATGCTCTCGATCTCGCCGATGACCGCCTCCGCCGCAAACAAGCTCGCCACGTTGATCTCCGCCGCCGTGATCGTTCCGGACAGGATCTCGTTTGCCGTGATGCTCTTTGCCGCAATCTTGTCCGCCGTTACCGACCGCGCCACAAGCACCGTGCCGGAAATGGCGCTCTGATATTCCTCCTGCGAAAGCTGCTCGACAGTCAAAGAGCCGTCCGTCGCGTTGATCGCCCGGAACAGCCCGTTCTCGCCCCGGAGCAGAAGCCTCTCCACCGAAAGCGTCCCGGCCGTGATCACGTCCGCGTTCAGGCTCACAATCTTCGCTTCCGTGATACTGCCGTCCGCGATCTGCGCCGTGCCAATCGCGCCCTGCGCAATGAGCGCCTGTGTGATCGCACCCAGCGCGATCTTCGCCGTGTCGATCGATGCGTTTTTGATCTGCGCGCCGTCTATTTCGGCCCGAGAGATCTGCGCCCTTGTGATCTCCGCCACTGTCGCCTCAAGGTCTTCGATGTCCGCCGCTTCGATCTTCGCGTTCACGATCTGCGCCCAGTCGATCTCCGCCATCGCGATCTCCGCCTTTGCCACCAGCGCGATCTGCGCCGCCAGCGTCTCGATCTGCGCCCAGTCGATATTGGCCTTTTCGATGTTCGCCGCCGTGATCTGCGCCGCGGCGATGCTCGCCAGATCTGCATACAGCTGGTCCGCCGTGATGCTGCCCGCCACCAGCTGCCGGATGTCCGCGCGGATCGCCACCACCGCGTCCGCCGAAAGCTGTTCGATCGCCGCAGATGTGATCTTTGCATACCCAACCGAAAGATCCCTCAGCTTGCCGCCTGTGATCGTCCCGTTCGCGATCTTCGTTCCGCCGATCGACCCGTTTGCCAATTCATAGCCGTATATAGTGGTAGAAATCTCGCTGATCTCGCCCAGCCTTGTTTCTTCGTATTTTCCCTTCAGCGCGTCGAACGTATATCCGACCATGCGCACTTTCACGTCGATGCCCGCGCCATGGTCGATCACCGGCACGCTGTCATATAGATGCAGCGCATATTCGTTTGCCAGCGCAGCATATTCCTCGCTCAGTTCCAGCCGCACAAACTTCGCATCCAGCCTCGCCGTCGGCAGATCGCACCCGGCTTCAAAATCCGCCAGTGCCATTTCTTGGAGCTTTGCAAGCGCCTGTTGTTCAGTTGTTTTGTCATCAACAGCCACATCGTATTCGACAACAGCCGTCCGGATTATGGGATATTCCCCGATATGCGCGCTGTCCACCGGCGCACCGTACAGATCTTCGCCTTCTTTGTCGCTTCCCACCGGGATGATTCGGGTTACGATATCCGACATATCCTGCTCCAGTTGCGCAGAAAGCAGGTTCTTTCCATACCGGATCTCCACGCCCCTGTCGCGCTCCTCGTCCGGCACAAGGAAGATTTCAAAGTTGTCTCGAATCACCTTCGCGCCCGTCTGCGCCGCGATGCCCGTTTCCGGTTCAAGCAAGCACGCGATCAGATTCTTTCCGCTGAAGTCGCCGCTAATGTCTCCATCTATCCCGCAAATAATACTGATGCCGCAGTCGTGGTCTGCCATCTCAAGAAAACGGGAACACGCGGTTCTGGCCGACACGTTTTCGATTTGATATTTCCCGTTTACGACAACTCCCATCAGGTCGTAGGAGATATGCCGCGCTTTCGCTTCAACAAACCGTCCTTCGCTGTCGTTTACCACGCTGTAAATGCGGAACAGCTGTTCTCGCGTCTGCCGCGGCTGCACGACCGTGCCGGGCGTATCGCCCCTGATCACTTCCGTCTCCGTGCCGACGTATTTGAGATAGTCCGCATACATATATCCCTTCGCGCCGCCCTCGCAAACGATCACGCCCCACCATCCAGCCACGCTGCTCTCGCCGTATTTCACGACTTTTGTGCCGCTCGGATATGCGCCGATAATCTTCCCGTTCGGCTTCGCGCGCAGATGCAGCCTGCTGTTTCCCGTGTTCACCTGCCAGATCTCGCGCGTCACGCTCTCGCCGGAAGACCCGTCGATTGTGATCTGCGGCGTCTCGCGCATCGGCGCAGGCGCCTTGATGATCCTGTCCGCCGCCAGCAAAAACGCGCGGTTATCGTCCGTGATCGGCTGCCGCAGCACCAGTTCATACAGCCCGCCCGCCTGCTCTTCGATCTCGCACAGCACAGGCTCCAGCGTACCCAACCCCAGCGTCGAAAAATCCTGCGCGTTCTTCTCGTATATCGTGATCACAAGTATCTCACCCTCCTCACGATTTCAACCTTCGTCACATTGCCTGTCCAGCTCACATTGTTCGCGCCCGGATCGAGCTTCGGAAACTCGTCCATCGTCACGCGGCTGTTGGCAAGGCTCGCGCCGTCCGCACTCAGGCAATCCCTCAGTTCGCTGTCAATGATGATCGATCCGCCCTTCACTTCCATCACGCACCCGTTCACCACCAGCGTGTAATCGCCCGTCGCCGTCACCTTGATCCTCGGCTCACACGCCGCATTGCCCGGATTGCTGATCGTGCCATTGCTGGTGAGAACAACTGCGGTATCGTCGTTTGAATACCAAAACGGCTTGCATCGGAACGATACGGCAAACTGAAGATTCTTTTTGCCGCGCATGATCTGCGTAAATGGCACCTGGTTTGCGATCCGTGCCTTGAAATACCCTCCCGTGCGATTGCCGAATTCTACGGTGCCGCTGCCGCGCAGCCATGCGCCGATCTCGTTGATCCGGCTTGCATCGCGCATAGAGCACTGCGCAGAAAGGGTGAGGTCGTCGTAGACTTCCTCACCCTCGAGCATTGCAAGGCTGCCGCTGCGGCCGGGCACATTGATGTACTCTGCCCGTTCATTCGGGTATGTGATCGGCGGATGCTCGGAAACATAGATTCCCAAATCCGTGCTCTTCACGCCGTTCCATTTGAACCACCCACTCATGTTTCCACCGTCCTATCACAGGCCATATCCCTTGCTCGTCCTCGCATTCTCTATCGCCAGATCGCGCCGGAGCTGACGCACAGATGCCGTGTCGTTGAGCACAAAGGTATTGCCCGTCACGTTCGTCGTGCTCTGCTGGTTATATGTGTTCTTTGTCGTCGTCCTGTTGTTCGTCGTGCCGCCGCTTCCGCCGCCGATATATCCAAGGCTCACATTGGCATTGCGCACGACCTGCGCCGCAAGCACAGAGAACTGCGCCAGCGCTTCTTCCACAATCTCGCCCGCGGCAGTTTTCATAGCGGAAACGGCAATGTTCTTGCCGCCCGTAATACCGGCAGCGAGAGCAGCCATCGTGCTCATGCCGACCAGTTCAAACCCGTTCATTGCTGCCATCAGGCGTCTGCGCATCTCAGCCACGTCGTTTTCGATCGGGTATTCCGCCATGCCCTTCCCAACGCCGGCAGCAATGTCTCCGCCCGTCGGCTCCATCGCTCCGGCCGGAGAATGGATGTCAAAGGCAGTGTTCAGCGCGTCGATCAAATTATCCCGCGTCAGTTCAGCATCGCCCGCAAGATCAGTCGCCTGCATGCCCTCCAGCACGCCTGCAATGATATCCTCGCCAACCTCGGCGGTATCCATCGCTTCCAGCAGCTTGATGATGCTTTCCACTTCCGCGCTTTCCTGCTCGGTCAGTTCCTTGCCCGTAGCCTTGTACTGAGCGAGTTCCTGAAGGTAGGCAATCAACTGATCCTGACGAGGTTCGATATCATTCTGCAGGATAGAATCAACGTTCACAGGATCAATCAGATTCTGCCAGAATCCACGATCGGGCGAATATTTCTTTATGCTGGCTGCTGCATTGTCGACTATACTCTTCCAGTCAACATCTTGCATGCCCATTGCTTTTCCAAGCGGCGTAAATCCAATGCTGGTCTTGTCCAGTTCTTCCTGCGCCTTCTTGACCGTTTCCTCGGTGCCTTCCGCCTTGGCCGTGATGACAACGTGGTAACCGCCGTCTTCATCGAGCGCCAGCAGGAAGTTTTCCTTGCTCAACTGATTCTGAACCTCTGCCGAGAACGGAACCCGCACGCCGTCTTTCCAGAACGTCGTGTTTTCGCCGAACACAGCCTTTTTCAGTTCCTCTTCCGTCATGCTTTCCGGGGAAACTCTTCCTTTTATAGATACGGGATTCTGGCTGTTGGCAGCCATGAACTGTCTGTACGCGATCGCGTCATATCCGCTCAGTTTCAGTCTGCTGCTCACAAGACTGCCCGGGTCAGCCGCAAACGCTTCCCACGTCGCCTTTGCAGGTTCCATATCCAGATCCGTTGCAATCGACAGCGTTTCTTCAACGACAGCTTCTATGCCCTCGCTCAGTCCGCTCAATTCGCCGCTTTCCTTCAGGAACTGCTGGACCTGTGCAAGCTTTTCCGTAGCGTCGAAATCCACATCCGGGAACAGCCCGGACAAGTCAACTCCATCTGTCTCAAGCCCCTTGATCTGTTCCAGCAGCGCAAGGTATTCCACCAGCGCACCTTCGTCCATATTGGCCATCGCCGTCCGGATCTCAGAAAGCATGCCATTTTTGCCTTCGCTGTCGAGCATCGCATATTCGCTTAGTTTGTCATACAGGTCTTCGATCTGCTTCGCCGTCTCCTGCATGCCATCCTGTTCAAACACCTGCCCGTATACTTCAGAGAGCAGTTTCGCATATTCTTCCGTGGCTTTGATCCTGTCCGCGGCATATCTCTGGTCAAGTTCTGCCAGCGCCGCGTCCTGCTCTTCGCCTTCTTCCATCAGTTTGATCAGGTCGCGTTCCTTGTCATACTGCTCGTTCAGCTCCTGATTGATTACAGACATGCCCTGCGCCGCCGCAACGATCGCATCTTCATATGCCTGCGCCTGCATGTCCATATCGCCCGCGGCGCTTGCGCGCGCCAGCGTGTTCTCCAACTGATTGCGGATCTCGTCAAACCCCTTGCCGTCCGCAGGCCGCAGTTCATATTTGACCACCAGCGCGTCGCGCGCATCGATCAGGTCCTGCAGTTTGATTTGTTCCTTCTCGGTCAGATTCCGCCCTTTGCGCTTCTTGAGCAGTTTTTCAACTTCGGCGTCATACTTGTCCAGCATCGCCATATCCTGCTGGATCTGTGCGCTGTATTCTGTATGGCCGCTTTCGGCGGCAGTCTGATCCAGTTTGGTCAGTTCCTGCCGCACATCGTCGTTGAGCGCCTTGTAGCTCTCAACCCATGCGTTCACAGCCTCGTCAGACTCGCGCTTGTTGTCGTTCCAGTCGCTGATCAGCCTGTCCATCCAGCCCTCAGTGCTGTCGATCTGCGCCTTGAACGCACTCTCGTCCAGCCCAAGGCCCGCAAGACCGGCGTTTTCTCGTCCATAGAACGTTTCGGCAGACGTGTTTTTCCAGCTTTCTGCCGTCTTTTCCATTCCCTCCAGCGCTTCTCGTGCCGCTTTTGCGCCGCTCGCCCAGTCATAGAAGGCGATTGCGCCGGCCGCAACAGCCGCCGTCAATGCAATCACAAGCCCGGGCTTGCTGGTCAATGCAGTTGCAAGACCGCCTATGCCTCCGCCTGCATTCTTGGCAGCAATTCCTATGTCTCCGAAATACTTTGCCGCTGTTGATATTTCTTTCGTAACAGCGCCAATGCCCTTTTTGATCTTTCCATATACGAGCAGTGCAGGACCCAGCCCAGCGGCACCCAGCGCAAATTTTTGTATGATCTCCCTCTGTCCCTTATCAAGGCCCATAAAGCTTTCCAGCAGATCGTCAACAGAATCGATCATGCTCTGGATCGCCGGGGACTGATCTTCTGCAAATTGCCTTAGAAACTGGATTCCCTTATTTTTCAGATTTGTCAGTTTACTGGCCGTTGTGGCATATCGCTTGTTTGCCTCTTCAGTCAGCGCAGTATTCTCTTTCCACGCGTTATTGGAAATATCAAGAGCTTCGTTGAATAGATCATGTGCATTGACAGTACGCAGCATAGTATCGCGCAGACGCACCTCGTTGACGCCAATCTCCTGCAGCGTTACAATCGCACTTGCACCTTCCTCATCCATCTTTGCAAGCCCATCGACAAATTTCATAAAAGCTTCGGTCGGATCGCTGTCCCAAACTTCCTTAAACTGTTCCCCGGTCAGTCCGGAGACAGAAGCAAAGTCCTCCAGCGCCTCTCCACCGGTTTCAGCGGCAACTTCCATCCTGACCAGCGCCTTAGAAAACGCACTGCCGCCCATCTGGGTTTCAATGCCAACAGAAGAAAGAGCAGCGGAAATGGCCAGAATTTGATCTTCAGTCATACCAACCTGTTTGCCTGCAGCAGCAAGCCTATATCCCATTTCAATGATCTCAGCTTCGGTCGTCGCGAAATTATTGCCAAGATCTACAATAGCAGAGCCAAGCGCTCGCCAGTTTTCGTCCGTCTGGACCATGCCGGTTATATTGGCAAACCGTGCAAGCGCAGTTGCTGCCTCTTCAGCAGTAACATTCGTACTATTGCCCAGGTCAATCATCGTCTTTGTGAAATCAAGAATCGTGTCCTTCTCGATGCCCAACTGCCCGGCAATCGCGACAAGTTCCGCTATATCCACAGCCGACATTGCCAGTTCAGTGCTCATCTGCTGAATACCGCTGGAAAGCCTGCTGTAATCCGCATCCGTGCCGTCTACTGTTTTCTTGACAGAAGTAAAAGCACTCTCGTAGTCGATCGCGCTCTTCACAGCCGTTGCGCCCAGCGCAAGCAGCGGCGTTGTCAGTCCGGTGGTCAGCGCCTTTCCGGCATTAACCCATGTATCGCTGTTTTGAGAGGCCTTCTTGCCAAAGTTTTCAATAGCATCGCCCGCCTGATACCATGCGCTCTCCTGTTCGATCAGTTTGCGCTTCGTCTTGGCGAGTTCCACCTGCGTCTCAGCCATTTCGGCATTGACATTGTTCAGTCCGATTTTTGCACGGGTAATGCTGTCATCGGTATCTCGGATATTCTTTTTATAGGCCTTGAGCTGGCCTTCGATCTTCGTGATCTCGGTTTTGGATTCGGCGTACTCCTTGTTCAGTTCATCAAGGTTCTTTTTCGCCTCGATCGTAACAGAGTCCGTATCGCCCAAGGTTTTTGCGTATGCCTGATATGCATCAGTAGCATTGTCGACCTGCTTTGCAAGCTGCTTGCTGATCATTCTTGCCGATTCAAGCCGGCGCTCATAATCCGCATGACGCTTCTTGGTTGTGTTCAGTTCACTGTTCAGTTCGCTCAGACGCTTGCTGTATTCGTTCGCCGCGACTTTCTGCAGGTCGAGTTTTCTTCCCAGCATGTCGATCTTTGCCGCCGACCCGGCAGCAGTATCGGCAAATTTGTCAACTCCGGCCCCTGCCAGCTTGAACGAGCTCTCCGCCTCTTTGATTTGGAGATTGATAGTCTTAATATTCCGGGTAAAATTGCCGCTGTCCAGCGACAGCGCAACAACAAGCTCGCGAAGGGTCTCAGCCATCTATTCTCACCTCGGTCTCAAACTGGGCCAGACTTCATCGATATATGCCGGTTTCGGCTCGGCTTCCTTTCTCGCCTTCCAGGCACGCACCTTCATATATCCGATCATGTCCATCTGGTCAATCTCATGCATGCGCCAGCCGGCGTCCAGCAGCGCGTTATACGTCGAAAAGATGTAGTCCGAAAGCGTCATCGGCGCTGTGTGTTCGCCTCCGGATTTGTTGGAAAAGGGAACTCGTGCAGCACCTCCGTGGTCTGGGTCTGCACAGACATCAGCGTCAGCGCGATATCGTGCATAACGCGATCGGCGGGATACCCGTCGTAAACATCGTCCGGCGTGAACTGGTTCTGAAACACCAGACAGAACCACTTAACCATCACATCCAGCGCCTTTTCGATGGTGATACCATCGTCATTCGCTTCGATGCCGGCAGCCGCGTCACGCGCGATCTTGTTTACCTTGCCGTACATTTCAGTTGCAGGGCCGATTTCGCGCAAAGCGCGCCCGGAAACAAAATCCACGGTATACGTTTTGTCATTCAGTTTGCATGTGATCACGTCTCACACCTCCAACAGCAAAAGCCCCGGTTAATACCGGGGCTTTTCATCGTCATTCGTGTCTGATCAGGCCGATGCGACCGGCTCATAAACGGTTGCAAGGAAGGTATTGGCCTTCTCCGCAGTAAAGCCGTTCACGCCCTCATCGGCAACAGCCTGATAGTTGTTGTCGTAGGTGCGCTTGATCGCAGTCCATTCGACTTCAGGGGTCTGACGGGTGATCGTCTCGCCTTCCTTGGTGTTGTAGTTTTCGGTCAGCGGCTTTGCCCTAACCTTATACAGCCACACATAGCGGAAGGTGTGGTCAGCCTTTTCAGACTTAAAGCCAACCGCGAAATACGGCGGCTTATCATTGGAGTTGCGCAGCAGAACGCCGTTGCTGTCAACGGTAGAGCCGAAGATCTTCTGCTGAACATCCAGCGGGATATCCGCCATGCGGGTGGTGAAGGTAACTTCCGGATCAGGATAGACGACGTCATATTCGCCGTCATCGGCATACTGAACGTCCGGATCGCTGTTTTCCGGGGTCAGCGTCGCTTCGATAGCGCCGGCAACAGGCACAACGGTGCCGTATTCGGCGCCGGCTTCGGTATCGCTTTCCAGCGGCGCGATAACCAGATTCTTCAGACCGATCGTAGAGCTGGGCTTGTTCGTATCAGGCATATCGGTTTCCTCCTCTTTTCAGTTATAATGAGCGAAGCGCGTCATCAAGGACGCGCTTGATTTCTTGGTACGCTTCGGGGGCTCTCGCATCAAAGGCAGGCTGGATAAACGGATGAGCAGGAGCAGGAGCCGGACCGCCATGCCCGAACTCAACAGGATTGGCGTAATAGGCTTTCTTCTCGCTGTTCATGTCCTTTCGGTGAACACCTGCGCTGATCTGTTTTGAGCCATTGGATTTTGTCTTGACCTTTCCGGTCTTGATAGAAGCATGCAAAACACCGGTCCGGATCTTGGGATCCGTCTCGGTGTTTTTGAGCATCTGTTCATGTATGGGCTTGATTCCGGCCTCCAGTGCCTTCTTGATCACGGGGCTTTCGTTGTTCAGGCTGGTAGCCATGTTTCGGATATCTTCGGTCAGGTCAGAAAGGCCGCGCACACTCATTCGCTTTGCCAATCTGTTGCCTCCTCGATATACGACCATGTCCACTGCACGGTGAACGCGCGCGTCGCATAGTCATATGCCGGCTCGTTATATCCTCTGTCGGATTCCGAGACCAGTGCAAACCCGGCCTTTCGCATCAGATTCCTGACACGTTCCGCCGTTTCCGTCGGGTCAGAATCGCTCCAAAGGTTCATATAGACGAATATCTTGTACTCAGCCAACGCATCGTCATAATGAAAATGCTCCGTGCGCATCGTCGAGTACACGATATACTGATCAGGCTGCTTCTGTTTGCCGCCTGTCGGCCTCCAGATGCCAGCCATGACAGGCACGCCCAGCATAATCGGCGCCAGTGCTTCTTGTACCTGCCTCATCCGTCCACCCCTTTGACCTGCGCAGCTTTCAAACCAAGATAGCGGCGTTTGAACTCATATTCACCCAGCGTCTGGATAATCCAGCGTTCGCCGCGAAACTCGATCCACATACCGGGCTGGATATCAGCCCGGTACCGAATCGTGAAGTTCAAAACCGTTTCCGAATTCATCGTGTCAGCAGCGCGAAAGTTCTGGTTTCCTGCATCCATGACCGACGCCCATACTCTGCATATCGTAGTGTCAATGGCTTCAGGATAGCCGTTTTCGTTGATGATGTTGTCTGTAACACCGATCGTTATCCTGTTCCGCAAATCCCCCGGCCGCGGGTTTGATGTGAATGTTTTATATCCTCGCAAAAGCGCTCACCTCACTAAAACATGCGCGCCGGATCTCTGTGCGGATAGAGCAGGTTTTCAAAAGCGGCGCGCATGGCGTTGTAGCTTTCTCGGTCAGCGTTTTCGCGGTTTTCATAATAATGGCTGACATATAAGAGAATTGCATGTCTCACAACTTCCGGAATATCATCCATATCTTCAAAAACCACCCGACAATAATCATTTGCAGCAGCTTCCGCCGCATTGATCAGGTCCTTGATCAGTCCATCCTCTTCATCATGCTCTATACGAAGATAAGCCTTTACTTTATTGATCTTGGTAAACGCCATACGCCACCCCTTTCTGCAGCCTGACGATTCAGGCTGCTGATTTTATCAGGCTCAGGCGCCGGCGACCTTCAGCAGCTTCACAGCTTCCGGCAGAACCAGCTTGCCGTCCACGCGTTCGCGGCCCTGGAAACCGACCTGACCATTGGCGGCGTACAGCTCGTTCAGGCGCTTGAAAGAACGAACGCCGCGGTCAGCGATCCAGTAGTAGCTCATGTCGCCGAAAGCAACAGCAAAATTGCCGGCGCTGATGGTCGGGGCATAGGCAGAAGTGTGCAGCGGACGGCCGAGCAGTTTGTCCGGCTGGCCAGCCTGCAGACCCGGTTGCCAGATATACTCGCCGCTGCCCGAGGTCTTGAGCTTGCGAACCGCCTTGACAGTCGCATCGTTCATCACAAACACGGCCTTGTTGCGATACGGGGCCTTCAGAGAGTAGAACAGGTCCATGATCTCGTCAGCAGTAATCGCAGCGCCGGCAGTGGTTACACCCAGTTCGCCGCCATCAGTCTCGTGGAACAGGCCGGTCGGCTTGCCAGTGCCGTCACCGACAAAGAACGCCTCTTCTTCAGCCGCGCCGATACGACGGGCGAACTCAGTAGCGACATAGGCCTGAATGTTGAACACGGAGTCAGCCAGCAGTTCTTCGGAAACCTTGATCATAGTGGCCAGCTTGTAAGCGCCCAGCGTGATCTGACCGAACTGCTCATCGCTCTCCGGATAAGCGCCGTTCTCGTCTACCCACTGCGCGGTGCCATGGCTCTTGACCACCGGAATCTTGCGTTCTCCGGAATCGGTGCTGATGACCTTGGCCAGACGGCGCATGATGTTCTCTTCCTCCAGAGCGGTGATCAGAGTGGCCTGATACTCGTCCGGAACCAGGTAGCCGCCGTCAGCATCAGTGCCCTCGCGCAGGATGTTGTGAACAGCCGGATCCATAAACTTGTTCTTGAGGCCGGACCAGAACGCGTTGTTGTAAGCCTTGGCAGCGCGGCCCTTCTTGTCCTCATCGCCGATCTGCGGGTTGACGCCGCTGTTGAGCGGGTTGGAAACAGCCTTGCCGAGCTCATTGTCCATCTCCTGCTGCCTCTCAAGGCGTTCGATCTGCTTGCCCAGGTTGACGATCTCGGCCTCCATCTTGTCGTAGGTGGCACCGTCCTCGGCACTCATAGTGCCGTTTTCGGCGGTGTGGGTGTCAAGGAAGCGCTTCGCATCTTCCCAAGCCTTCGCCCTCTGGTTCCTGAGTTCAAAAATCTTGCTCATATCCATTTCCTCCTTATTATTGCAAAAGCGCCAGCCTGCGCTGTCGCGCCGATGCATTCACTCGTTTTTCTTCCTTCGCCGGTTCAGCCGGCTGCTCGATCTTCGCCTGCAGTTTGTTCAGCAGGCAGTTGGTCACAGTGCGGCGGCTGAAAACAAAACTGTTTTCCACCGTGCGATCCGCGCTCTTTTCCTCAAACATGACTTCGTCGCAGAACTTCATTTCCAGCGCCGTATGTGCGCTCATCCATGTCTCCGCGTCCATCATGTGGCCAAGTTTCGTCCTCGACATCCCGGTTTTGAGTTCATAGGCATTGATGATCGATTCCTTGACTTCGTCCAGCAGTTGGATCGCCTTGCGCATCTCCTCGCTGTCGCCCATCGCCACAGTCAGCGGATTGTGGATCATCATCAGGCTCGTCGGAGACATCATCACCTTGGTGCCCGCCATTGCAATGACAGACGCCGCACTGGCAGCCGTGCCGTCGATCTTGACCGTCACTTCATGCGGATAATCCATCAGCATCGTGTAGATCATGGACGCCGCGACGCAGTCGCCGCCCGGCGAATTGATTCTCACGCATACAGGACCGCTGCCCGCCATCAGATCAGCCTTGAACTGTGCCGGCGTAACCTCGTCGCCCCACCAGCTTTCCTCAGCAATAACGCCCTCAAGGATCAGTTCGCGTCCGCTCTCGGCCTGTACCCAATTCCAAAATTTCATTTCGTTTTCACCCCCTCTGCGCCGTTCTTATTTCCACCGGCGGCCATCTGAGCCTGTGCCGCCTCAATGGAGATCATGTTGCCGTTGACAAGGTAGGCATTGCCGCCCATCTCGTCCGGGATCGGGTTCTCGTTTTCCTTTTCCCGTATGTCGTTCGCGCTCATCCAGCCGTTCTGTCGTGCGATCGCGTAGCCCTCCATGCGGCTCTTGTAGTCGCCTCGCATCAGGCCGTCCATGTTGAACTGGGTATAAAAACGGCCCTTGTCTTCCTCGTTGAACAGCTGCTTGTTTGCGGCCTGTTCAATGCGGACCAGCCAAGGGCGGATCGTATGCACAGCAAAGGATATGGACTGATGTTCGATATTGGAGAACGTTGCATGCTCCAGATCGCCGATCATATGCGGCGGTACGCGATAGATCCTGCAAATCTCGCTGACTTGGAACTTTCTCGTCTCAAGGAACTGCGCTTCGTTATTGGGAATAGAGATCTGCTGGAACTGCATTCCCTCTTCAAGCACAGCTACCTTGCCGGAATTTTTGGAGCCGCCGTATGCGGCATTCCACGCCGCCCTCAGCTTCGCAGGATCGTTCACATGGTTCGGATGCGTCAGGATACCGGCAGGTGTCGCACCGTTGCCGAAGAAATTCGATCCGTATTCCTCCGCTGCGATGCCAAGTCCAATCGCGTTCTTCTCAATCGCGATCGGGCTGTATCCGCGCACGCCGTCAAAGCCAAGACCCGGAACAGCGAACACTTCCTCCGGCATGAGAGTTGCTACACCGTTTTTGCCGTTTGTGTATTCGTATCGCAGTTCGCCGTCCTCGCTTCGATACACGCGCATATTGCACGAAAGCAGCGGATATATTGCAATGATCTTGTTGCGCCCGTCACGAATGATCTGCGCATAGGCATTGCCCCAGATCAGAAGGTTCGCCAGCATCGACTCGCGCCACACAAAGGACGTCATTTCGCTGTTCGGCTCGTCGTGTACCAGCCTGTACAGCGAATGGTCCGTCGCCTTGCGATGACCGCTGTCTGTGCGCTCATACACAGAAAAAGGAAGACTCGCAATCGTTTCAGAGATCACTCGGACACATGCATAAACAGCAGATAGCTGCATTGCCGATGTGGGCGTAACCTCCTTGCCGGCTGCGGTCGCGCCACTGCCAAACAGGACTTCGTCGCCCGCATTTCCCCCCATGTAATTTTGTACTTGCGGCTTGTCGCGGGAACGGATCAGTTTCGGTATCCGGAACGCCAATTTCTACACCTCCAAATAAAAAGCAGAGCATTTTTGCTCTGCTGCCACCGATTATCGGTTATAGCTGTAAACAGGATTGCTGTCTTCATTGCCCGTCTTTTTACCGTGGCAATTCTTGCAAAGCGGCTGCCAGTTCCGCTGATCCCACCGAAGCGTCGGATCACCTCTGTGCGGAATGATATGGTCAACCACCCGTGCAGGCACGATCTTGCCCGCCGCCTTACACTTTACGCACAACGGATTCTTGCGCAGGAACAGTTCCCGCTCTCTCCTCCAGCGCGCGTCATATCCGCGTTCCGCGGCAGTCTCACGCGAGTCCCATTTTCTGTGCGCCTCGCAGTACACTTTATCGCTCAGATTCGGACATCCCGGAAACCGGCACGGCCGTTTCGGCTTGTACGGCACACGCATTCACCTCTAATGTATCATCATATAAACAGCAGTTCCCGCTCGTCGTATATGGAGAATCCGCTGTTCTGATTTTTCAGCGCCCGGTCCAGCGCCATGACCAGCGCGACCGCGCCGTCAACGCGCTCGGTGGACTTCTCCTTGTCGATCTTCTGGTTGCCCGCAGGATCAGTCCGGACATATGCGTTGTCCATACACCAGCGCAGCACGGGATGCCCGCCGTGGTTCAGCTTTCTCTCCAGCACAATGCGCATCAGTTCCTTGGTCGGCGGAGACATATCCTTGAACCCCTGTCCAAACGGCACCATTGTGAACCCGTCTCCGTCCAGATTCTGTACCATCATGGTCGCGTTCCATCTGTCGTGCGCGATCTCTCGGATGTTGTACTTTTCTCCAAGTTCAATGATCGTCTGCTCGATAAACCCGTAATGCACGACGTTGCCCTCGGTAGCAAACACATGCCCCTGTTTTTCCCACACATCATACGGTACATGGTCGCGCCGCACGCGCAGCTTTATGCTGTCTTCAGGAATCCAGAAAAACGGCAGCACCTTGTAGGGTTCATCTTCGTCCACAGGCGGAAACACAAGCACCAGTGCTGTCAAGTCGCTCGTGGTCGAAAGGTCCAGCCCCGCGTAGCACGCGCGCCCGCGCAGCTCTTCCGGATCGATGTAATCCGACCCCTCGTCCCACTTGTCCATCTGCATCCATCTGACAGATTGTTTCACCCACTGGTTCAGCCTCAGCTGTCTGAACTGGTTTTCATCCGCCGGCGATTCAAGAGCCTTGCGGTATGCGTCGCGCACCTTTTCGATCGTGATCGTATGGCCGAGCGAAGGATTTGCCTTGTACCAACTCTTTTCGTCCTGCCAGTCATCATCGTCCGAAATGCCGAAGATCACCGGATAGAAACGCGGGTCGATCTTTCTCCCCTCGATGATATCCAGCGCCTTCTGATGCACCGTCCAGCATATGCTGTTGCGGTCTGTCCCTGCGGTGGTCAAGAAAATCCACAGCGGCTGTTTCCGCGCGTCGCCCGAACCCTGCGTCATAACGTCATATAGCGCGCGCGTCGGCTGCGTGTGCAGCTCGTCGAATATACACGCGCTTACGTTCAGTCCGTGCTTTGTTGCAACTTCAGAAGAGAGCACCTGATAAACGCTTCCGGTCGGTTCGTAAACCATGCGCTTTGTCGACGGGATGATTTTAATGCGCTTCATCAGCGCCGGGCTTTGCTTGACCATGTCGACAGCAACGTCAAAAACAATGCCGGCCTGCTGGCGGTCAGCCGCGCAGGAATACACTTCTGCATTCCACTCGTCATCGTTCACCAGCATGTTCAGCGCAAGCGCCGCACCCAACTCACTGTTGTGCGTCGGCACCATAGAAGGCCCGGCGAGATATTGGTGAGACGGGCTATCCACTTGAATGCATCGCATCTGTATCTTTTCCGTCAGAGGTACGATATCTTCCAAATAATGAAAACAGGAACGCGTATTCCCTTTGCGTTCCCGTGCGCGGTCATATTTTCTTTTGAGGCGTGATGTGGGCTGATCTTCAAATGTGGTAAACCGTATCGTGTACAGTGTTTCTCCCGTAGGCTTGTTATAGCGCAGTGACGATCCCTCTGTCATTGCGTTTTTGATCCCAAGGCTCCACAGAAGTTCCCTCACACCTTCGGCAAGTTGTCTCACCGTGCTCGCATAAATGCTCTGCGATTTTTCAACGCTTACACTTCCATCAGAATCCATGAGCCCTTGCAGCAGTGCCCATCGTTGTTTTTTTGAGGCGCGAAGGTACTGGTTCGGTATCTTCTTGTCCCTGTAACTTTCCACGAGAACTTTTTTGAGCTCCGGAACACGCAGCACGACGCTTCCGCCGCCTTGCTGAACATATTCCCCCGTGACCTGATACGGTATATTCTCCTTTACAGCCGAAACATCGCATGTTCTCACGGTGATTTCAGGCTTAACGGAATTCCCATTTCCGAGCCAGAATCCATACAAATATGGAGCAATAGGCAGCTCTTGTTCTTCAGTATCGAGAGCGGCAGCAACCGGTATTCGGATAATCGATCTGCTTTCGTCCGGTTTTCCCGCATTTCGTTGTCTGTGTTTGCACATCATTCGGTACATATCGCCGGTCGTAAGCTGCTTACTTCTGCTCCTGCCGATGATGTATTCTACGTTCCATAAATGCCGTTCGCCAGCGTCTATGTAGCTGCCATCTCTAAATATGATTCTGTAACACTGTTCAGTATCGTCGATCTCGCTCAGCCCTACAACGTGGCAGGCATATCCGTTTTCATCGAAAACTCGATCTCCGACCGCCAATTCGCCCATTTCCTTCCATCCTTCTGGCGTCGGTATAGGCGTGTTAAGTGCAAGCTGTTTCCCTTGCTTCTTCGGAATTTCAATATAGGCAGTCGTGTACTGCCTGATATCAGGGTTTTCATCGCGCACTGTGCCAAACACATCGCTGATGATCTTCTCCTGCCAAGGCAGCAAATCGAAGTATTTCCCGTGGAACTCGCCCTTCGTATGCTTGAGATTGTTGATAAACCGTATCACGCGCTGCGCGCGTCTCTCATCAAATGCCATCTCAGACCGCCTCCGTTACCAGCGCCCCGAAAGCAGCTTTTCCATCGGGTCTTCTTCCTCTTTCCTTCCCTTGGTGTCCATCGCCGCATTGATCCTCGATCGAGAGGCAGGTGTCAGGCCAAATTCATTGGCGAACGACTGCATCATCTTCATATTCTGCATTGCAATGGACACATATGGGGTCTGCTGGATATATCCATTCGGGGTCAAAAACGTCGTGCCAATCTCGGAGATCTTCTCTTCCGCCTGCTTCCAACGCGCATATGCCTGGCAATACCCCTCAAACGCCTTAAGGTCAGCGGTGGTCAAAACGCCCATGCTTTCAAGCGAAGGCGCCAGCCGCTTCCATTCCTTCTTCGCGTCGGGCATGAGCCAAGACGGCGGTTTGATGCTGTCCGCCTTCGGCGGCTTCGGTTCATTGGCATTCAGTTTCTGCTTGCCCGGGTTCCCTTCCAATATTTTCAGCGCCGTTGGTTTCGGCGCAGGGCCTCTCTTTCCCATGTCCTCACTCCCTCTCTGGAGCCACCCCTCCAATCCCAAAAATGAAACAGAGCCCCGCTATCAAGCGAAGCTCTGTTTTTTTGCCGCAAGGATCCCTTGCCTTTTTCTTCATGCTAACTATATCACAGGTTGACCATTGCAAACCATTGCAAACCATTGCATTTTCAAAATTTTCTTTGATTCAAGGCGAAAAACGCACGGTTTTCGCCTGTTTTCCACCGCTTTTCCACAAGGACTGTGTGCAAAACTCCCTCGGAGTTTCTTCTATTATATAGCGCTCCTTTTTTACCATTTCTTTCCCGAAATCCCCACCCCCTTCAAAACCCTCGGCGATTCGCGCGAGACTGGGGCGCGGTCTCTTAGCCTACGTTCTCAAAGATAGTATACCCCCCTCCCCTCCGGGCCGGACCGACCGCCGCCGCGCTGGATCTGTTCCACCTGGGCCGCGCTGATCGCCGCCGCGCTGGGCCTGCTCCATCCTGGGCCGGACCGACCGCCGCCGCGCTGGATCTGTTCCACCTGGGCCGCGCTGATCGCCGCCGCGCCGGGCGTGCTCCATCCTGGGCCGGACCGACCGCCGCCGCGCTGGGTCTGCTCCATGCCGGGCCGAACCGATCGCCGCCGCGCTGGATCTGTTCCGCCTGGGCCGCGCTGATCGCCGCCCACCATCACCGCCGCCCACCATCACCGCGCCGCCACTATCAGCACTCCGCCAAACAAAAAAAACGCTTTTCGCCCTATAAGGAAGCGAAAAAGCGCCCCGAAAACCTGTCAATATCCCAACCGCCCAAACATTAAAAACCGCCATTTGTGAAACGTGCACAAAACCTGCCGCCGTTCATCCCCCTAAAGGGGGATGGCGTTTTTTTGCCGTTTGCCGCCTTGCCGAATGTTAAAAAATGCCGGGTGTATGCTGATGCCGCCGGGAACACAAGCCCACGGCAAACCCGGAACGCTATGCAGGGAGGGAGGAGCGAAACATGATGCCGAACGCACCAGAGACCATTGAGCGAATCACGGCAGAGCGCGAACAATACCGCGCCAAGCTGGAGCAAGCCGAAAAGCGGATTGCATTGCTCGAAAGAGCCATTGAAAAGCTTGTTTGCAGGCTGAAGGCCGCAAAGGCCAAGTAACAAAAAAGCCGCCTGCGCTCCACTACAGCACAGACGGCAAGGCAATACGACCGGGGCAGGGTCTCCCTGCTACCCTGCCCCAATTATACCACGCCAGCAGGCTAAACCGCAATACAGAAAGGGGCTTTACCATGAAGAAATTTGCCACCGTCGAAACCATCCGCGCCGCCATCAATTCCCGCCGCGATCGTTCCGCCTGGAATAAGGGCGTTAACCTCTATGCCCTCGACCTGCTGAACGACCTCGAGGAGCGCTGCGCCTATGAAGGCCGCGAACCGGAGACCCGCGAAGAGCTGACCGCGTGGCTGCTGAATGGTGCTTATAACTGGCAGCAGTATTCCGAGGGCGCTTGCTCTCTGGTCTGCGACTGCGATATCGCCGAGCGCCTTTGCACCCCGTCCGAGCTCAAGCGCACCCATGGCGGAGAACGCCAGCCGAACCGATGCGAACTTTGGCTTGACGTCCAGGCACGCGCCCTGAATCAGGCCGCAACCCGCATCCGCCGCGCCTATGTTGAGATCCAGCGCCGCACCGCCTGAACCTCTCCCGCAGCGCGTTTTTCGGCCTCTCCGGCTCCTCCAGTCGGAAAGGCCCATAAAGCGCACCGCATGCGCCATCAGCTTTCAAATCAAGAAAGGGGATTTTTTCATGACTATGCAGCTTTACACCCTTCCGGACGGCTCCGAATACCTCCGCGGCAATGGCCTTTCCGGTCTCCATGTTGACCGCACTTGCACCGCGCCGGAATGGTGCAACGCCCACGGCTACACACCGTCCTATCTCGTTTGCGATCAGCGCGGCGCCGTGTATACCGTCTTCCAGGCTCCCAAATATGGCATGGCCTGCGCGATCCCGGGCATACATATTTCGCCGTTCCCCGTCATTTTCCCCGAGATCCAGGGCACGTTTGAAGCCGCTGCCATTTCCAGCGGAACCGAAGACAAGACGCCTGCGATTTGCGGATACTATGGCCGCGCGTGCCGCTGCATGGGGGATCCTTCCGGCGCTTGCCGTGCCCTTTGCGCCCGCTGCCCGCTTGCGGAATACGCCGCAAACCTCGGTTCCATCTGACCGCCTCCCGCCGCTTTCAAATCAAGCAGCGCGTTTTCCGATCCGCCCGCACTCCTCCAGCCCGAGCGGATCCACAAAGCGCACAGCATGCGCCCATCGCTTCTAAATCAAGCAATCTATTTTCAAGGAGGCATCCCCCATGAAGCCCGAAACCACTGCCTATCTTCTCTCCCTCCTCGATTCCCAGTATGCCCACATCGCCGAACAGGCCCGCGTATCGAAGGCCGCCGGAGAGCGCCAGCACCTCTATTACAACGGCATGCGCACCATGCTTGAAGCCGTCCTTTCCGAAGGGTACACCGACGACGCCTGCATGCTCTCCGTATCCGCTGAAGGCGTGCATTCCGTCTTCGATCGTTCCCAAATCGAGCAGAGCTCCGAGCCGGAACCCGTTCCCGCAAGGCCGGATCTGCTCACCATCGCCCTGGAGCACGGCTTCACCGGCGCCGAGTTCGCCCGCCTGAGCGTCAAGCGCATCCGCCCCAGCGTCACTCAGGGCTTTGCCTCCATCTGCGTTGACGGCAAGGAAGTTATCAATTTTGCCGACGCTATGGTCCTTCGCTGCTCCGACGGCACCTTTTCTAACGGCTTCCGCACCCTTGACCCGGCAGAAGTTCACGAATTCGGCTATGAGATCTCCGGCTGGGGCTCCGTTAAAACCGACGAAGACTTCCTTCGCGCCGCCATCGCCCACCCGCTCGACTCGATCTATCACTATTCCGACATGCTCCGCAAGGCCCTTGTCCGCTGATCGTTCCCAAATCAAGCAGCGCGTTTTTCGGCCTCTCCGGCTCCTCCGGTCGGAAAGGCCCATAAAGCGCACAGCGCCCGAACCTTTCCCGCATCGTTCCTAAATCAAGAAAGGGGTTTGTATCATGCTCAGAATCAATCACAAGGCCGTCAAGGCAAAGGCCCTCCGCTGGATCTGCGAAAACGCCGACTTCACCGGCTATGAAGACTTCGCGTCCGTCGACTGTTCCGACCCGCACGCCGTCTGCGCTGCCCTTCTCTCCATCTGCCAGGCGGAGAAGTTTTACAGCACCTATCCGACCCCCGGTTCAATGCTGGAAGACTGGTGCATGGGCCTTCCCTCCGCGCTCGATACCGCTGAATATCTCTATCGCCCCGGCGCCCGCGATCTGCTCTGCGGCTGGCTGGAAATGACCGACGAAGAGAAGACCCACTATTGCGAATACGACTGCGCCGTCACGCTCAACCGCATCATTGTGCGCGAGATCCTGCGCAATGCCTGACCCGCCCAGCGTTCCTAAATCAAGCACGCCATTTTCGGTGCCTCCCGCAAATGCCCGCCGTTCCTAAATCAAGCAGCCCATTTTGAAAGGAGCATCCCGCCATGAAACTCTTCCGTGCCATCCTCGCCGCCCTGCTCGTCGCCATGTCCGCACCCGAAGGCCGCGAATGGTCCGCCGCCGCGGACGCCATCTTCACCCGCGAAGGCCTCTGATCCCGCCGATCGTTCCTAAATCGCCCAGCGCGTTTTTCGACCTGCCCGGCCCTCCAGTCAGGCAGGCCCATAAAGCGCACAGCGCCCATCGTTCCTAAATCAAGCAATCTATTTTGAGGAGGTACACCCCATGAAGACCTATGATCTCACCCAGGCTGCCGCCCATTGCTCCGCCATCCTGCAGGCCGCGTCCGGTGCAAACGTCGAACACCTGCACATGACCGCCGAGTACCTCTCCGGCTTCCGTTTCCCCGAACTCCTGCACGACAATCGCGATAACCCGCTTCTGCCCGGTGACGACTACCTGGTCATCACCTGCCGCAACGGCTATCAGTACTATGTCAACGTCACCGCCGACAGCGCCCTGACCGCCTGTGCGGAACTGTTCGCCTTCGCCTCCCGCAAACTCTGATCCCGCCCATCGTTCCTAAATCAAGCAATCTATTTTGAGGAGGTCTTCCCCATGCGTAAACCCCGTCCCGCATCCTCTCTCCCGGTATACGAGCGCGCCGTCGCCCGATTTCCGCACCTTGCATCCCTGGCCGATTCCCGCGCCTTCTGCCGCCAGCTTCTCCTGCTGGAAGCCGTCCCGGGTATCCTGCCCGTCGAATATTGGCGCATCGCCCGCATGGCCGAAACCGGCAAATGGCCCGCCTGATCGTTCCTAAATCAAGCCGCCCTCTTCCCAACCCCGCCCCTCCTGTGCTATCATAAAGACACAGTTCCAAAAACGAAAGGAGCCAGCACCATGAAACTTAAGGACAAAACCCGTACCGTCGAAATCCACATGCAGGAATACAGATACGGCACATGGTACCCGGATTGGAGCGAAGATTTCTTTGACGCCGGCCAACTGCCCTACGACGAAGACGAAGACGCCTATATCGTCGCCAGCGTCGACTACTGCATTGAAATGGCGACCGATTGGAAGTTTGCCCGCGGCGATTTCCAGGAAGACGCCGAGATCGATCCGGACGACCGCGTCGTAACGATCGACGGCGACTCCGTCTGACCCATCGTTCCCAAATCAAGCACCTCTTTGGGAAAGGAGCGCTCATCATGCCTACGATCTGCATGTTCCGTGGGATCAAGATCTATATGAACTGGCGCGACCATATGCCGCCCCACTTCCATGCCGTTTATGGCGGCGAGGAAGTCGTCGTCTCCATCCACGACATCGAAGTCTTGGACGGCTCTCTGCCCGGCAAACAGCTCAAAATGCTCCTTGGCTGGGCCGCCCTGCATCAGGACGAGCTCGAAGAGAACTGGCTTCTGGCCATGCGCCAGCAGGAACTCTTCCCCATCGCTCCCCTGCAGTGAAGGGGTGCCAGCCCGTGAAAGACGTCTCTTTCTATCTCTCTCGCGGCTTTGATCGCCGCACCGCCGAGTATTATGCCGCCGGCCGCAGACGGATCCTGTCTGTCTGCGCGCTGCCGGCCTATACCCTCCGGCTTACCTTCGACAACGGCGAGACCCGCACCCTCGACTGCCGCCCGTACCTGCTCCCCGGCACCGTCTTTGAACCCCTTCTCGCCGCCGATGTGTTCTCCCGCGTCTATCTTGACGAAACCGGCTGCCCCGCGTGGGATATCGACCCCGCGGTGGACAGTGCCGTCGTCTGGTCCAACAAGGTCGACTTGGGCGCAGACACCTGCTATCTCGACAGCACGCCCGCCCATCGTTCCTAAATCAAGCAGTCCGTTTTCCCCAAATAGATAAAAGCCCCAATACAGCACCTTCGCCGTACCGGGGCTTTCTCTATGTTCCTAAATCGAGCAGCCCATTTTCAGGCCTCGCAATTCGGTTTCTCCGCAGTCGTGTTCAGATCCCAAGTAGTTCGAAGAACTCTTTTTCGCTCAGTATCTTTATCTTTCCTCCCTTTTCGATCTGTTCGATCGCCAATCTTTCGTTATCTGTCACCTCGCCCCTTTGGCGTTTCTCGTCTGCGACCACCAAGATATCTGTCTTCCCTGACACTTTCTTTGTCACATCTCCGCCCTTATCAAGCACCAGTTGCCACGCATCGCCTTTGCTGTATCCGTGTAACTCTCCGGTGATAACGACCTTCACTCCGTTCAGCGGCCCGTCTTCGCCATTTTCCGTACTGTTTGCCTTATATTCCGATATTTTCTTCTGCGTTCCCGTTTTCTTTTCCAACGCCTCTTTCAGGTTCGGGTCTTGTTCGATCTGTGCCAGCAGTTTATAAAACACCGCGCTGCAGATCAGACAGTCGGTAAGCGCACAGTGTGCTCCTTCCGTATCAATCCCCAACCGGCTTGCCGCATCGGTAAGCTTATGTCCGATTTTCCCTCCGGGGTATAACTTTTTGTCGATACTGAGCACATCGACGGTTTCGTTCTGGATCTCCGTACCGGCATATTTGGAAAAATACCTTTTGAGGACGACCCTATCATAAGAGTTGATGTTGTACCCCATCAAAACATCGTTTCCAACGAACCGCACAAACTCAGGAATGACCTCTTCCGGCCCCTTTGCATCCTTGAGCATCTCTTCGGTGATGCCGTTGATCTCCATAGACTCATTGTTGAATTTCCCTTTGGGCTTAATTCTGGCGCAGAATCGAGCTGTTTCCTTGCCATCCCTGTACCGAACAGCAGCCGCTTCTATAATCTTGGCAAACGCTGGATTGTTGCTTGTCGTTTCCAAATCCACCACGGTATAATCCTGCAGAGCAGATAACGCGATAGCCCCGCCTTCCTTGTTCATTTTTCCGCCCTCTTTCAAATATTGTCGCCCGTATCAGCGCACCTCCAGTATAGCACTGCATAGCTGCCCAAACAAGCAAAAGCCCCGATACAGCACCTTCGCCGTACCGGGGCTTTCTCTATGTTCCTAAATCAAGCAGCCCGTTTCCGAGCCGCCCGCCAGAGCTCCTTTTTCTTTTCATCAGCACAGTTTCGCAAAGTCCTTGAGCGCCTGCCCGTGCCACCTGTGCGCCGTGGTCACGTCCCGTCCGATGCTCTCCGCGATATTTTCCCATGTCGCACAGTTCAGATACCGCATCTCCAGCACCACCCTGTGCTTCCTGTCCTCGATCATGTCGATCTTCCTGCGCACATCCTCTTTCAAATCAAGCAGCCTCTGCATCTGCCTCTCGCATTCTCTGCTTTCCTCGATCATCCTGTCCCGAATCTTCGTGAAGTCGCTGCCGCTGCCGCCCCGGGGCATCCCGGTCATCACCGATGTGCATTTCTTACTCAGCGCGTCCAGCCGTTCGATCTGCTCCAGCTTCATCTTCACCGATTCGTCGGCGAAGACCACCTGCATCAAATAGTTTTTCGCTTTCTCTGACTCTGTCAAACAGCGCCTCCTCTCCCATGTGTGTTCCCTTTCATCCCTCTTACCATGCGATGCGCGTCTTGACCTTCCCTGCGCATTCCGGACAGAAGCATTTGTATCCGCCCTGGCCGACCCTCCAGCCCTTCGCCCTCGCATAGTCCATCATTTCCTGTACGCCGCCCTTGTCCGCCTCGCGCGTGATCACAGCCTTGCATTCATCGCAGAACGCCTTCATCAATACCCTCTTTGTTACCGGCATTTTCCTTTCTCTCCTTTCCCCTCGCCTCGCGCACCATCTCGCGCACCTGTTCCTTCGTCGGGTACCGCCCGCATGTCCTCTTGCCTTCCGGGCACCACAGATAGTGTTCGCATTGCGGCACCAGCCTTTCGGCCAGCGGCCTGTTCAGTTCCCAAATCAAGCCGCGCATTTCCTGCGCAAGCTCCCGGGCAAATTCCTGCGCCCGCACACACAGCCGCTTAT
>SVGO01000137.1 GCA_015056305.1 Clostridiales bacterium
CGGTGATATCGGCATCAAGCACGCCGACGCGGTAGCCCATGCGCGAGAGCATGACTGCCAGCTCGCCGGAGACGAGGGACTTGCCAACGCCGCCCTTGCCGCTGACTACGCCGATGACCTTGCGAACCTTCGGCTGGGCCTTGGGTGCCTCAGGGGCTGCGTTGTTTGCATTCTTGTTGTGGCTGCAGCCGGCGCATGCGGGCTTGGTGCCGCATTCGCTGGGCGCGCAGCCCTGCTTAACTTCCTCAGACACGGAAATTACTCCTTTCGATCGGGTAGAAACTCTGCTATAATAGCTGTAACAGGTTTTACCTGAGAGATACTTCTAATATGATATCACGATTTAGAAAAAAAGCAAGGGTGCATCTATGATGAAAAAAGGAACAATCCGACATATGTTTGTCCGTGTTCTGGCGCTTGGGATCGTGCTTGCCAGCCAGTGCGCATCTGCACTGGCTTATGACGCACAGACGGCCGCTGGTTGGCTGACGCAGTTTTCTGCGGCGCTTGACAGTCTGATGCCTTTGAACGATCCTGTTCTCACGGCTGATCCGGCGCGTGCCGGACAGTTTCTGCAGGAGTACGAGTTCGGCACGGTGACCAGACTGCAGAATCCGTCCGCAGAGGAAATCCTGGAGATCGATATGCGTACGGCACAGGTGACGGACTGCCGCGGCGTGCGCGTCGGTATGCCGCTTGAGCAGGCGTTCGACGGGACGATGCCCTCCTATGGCGCTTCTCCGCTTGTTGTTCTTGCTACGCAGGAGGCGGGCTATGGCTGGAGCTGGGCGTATATGAGCGATGACGGCGTGTACGGCGTGGAGTATATTGCCTATGGCGGCGATGAGATGATGAAGGAATACACGCTGACCTATGTCATCGAGCATGGCGTGATTTCTGCCATACGTATGAAGATCGCAGACGCCACGCTTGCGCAGGCGCAGGATGGGCTTGAAACTGCGGAGGAGATTGCCTCCAGGCAGGACGCTGGTGCGCTGATCGAGGCAAACAGCCAGCCGATGCTCACCCAAGATGATCTGCAGATCGATGGCGGCAGAGCTCTGGGGATGCCTGTCGAGCAGCTGATTGCGCTGATGGGCGAGCCTGCGCAGATTCAGACGCTGCCGCAGGGAACAGGCCGCGTGCTGGTCTATGCCGGCGCGGTGGTGACGCTGGGATTCAACGAGGCGACAGGTGAGGAGATTGTCCGCGCTGTCAGCGTGAGCAGTGAAGCGTTCGAAGGGCCAAACAGACTGAGGGTCGGCATGAGCCTTGGGGAGGCTGGCGGCTTGCTGCGATGCGATCAGAATATATACAGCCGCGGCGGTACGCTGTATCTGGAGGGCGAGGCACAGGGTGAAGCGCCGTATGGCGAGCTTCAGGTGCTTTCCTCCGGCGAATTGCTGCTGCTTTATGCCTGTCAGGCGGAGGATGATACGGCGCTGCTGCAGGCGATTGTGCAGGATGGCTTTATCTCCGGCTGGCAGATGATGTATCTGTCTGACAGACAGGGAGGCGTGTAATCATGGCGCAGGAAAACGGCGAGCGTTATGTGCTGCGCAACGCGCGGCATCTTGCAGCAGATTATATGATGCGCACGATCCGCGAGGGAGATACGGTTGTCGATGCGACGATGGGCAACGGCAAGGACACGCTTTTCCTTTGCGAGCTTGTGGGCGAAAGCGGTCATGTGTATGCCTTTGATGTGCAGGCCGAAGCGGTCGAGCGCACAAGGGAGCGCGTGAAGGAGGCCGGCTTTGAGGCGCGCACAACGCTGCTGCTGGCGGGGCATGAGACGATGAAGGAGTATGTGCCCTCGGGTGTGCGGGCTGTGATGTTCAATCTGGGCTGGCTCCCGGGCGCAGAACATGCCGTGACGACCAAGACGGATACGACGCTTAGCGCGGTAGGTGCGGCGCTTGAGCTGATTGCGCCGGGCGGCATCGTGACGGTATGCGTCTATCCCGGACATGACGAGGGCACACGCGAGCTGGAGGCGCTCAGGACGTATGTATCGGGCCTGAACGTGCGCACGTTCAATGTGCTTTATCACAGCTTTGTCAATGCATCTTCACAGACCCCGCAGCTGTTTCTTATCCAGAAAAACAAATAGTCGCGTGGGATTTTGTTAAGGTTTTCACTTTTTTGCGGAATTTGTAAAAAGGAAGCAGGAATAGGGAGAATTCCGTTGAATTTAGGAAAACGGGATAAATTGTATCCGGGCTTTTATGCCTTCATTTCGGAATGGTGTAAAAGCAGATCTATATGATTACGGAGGCGATAGTGGAATGAGCACCCTTCAGGATCTCAATCAGGTGCTCTCGCGCAAGCAGGACATTCTTGAGAATGCTGCGGGCGTTGAGAAGATCAAGAAGAGCGGCAAGCTCACCGCGCGCGAGCGCGTTGGTCTGCTGCTCGACGACGGCAGCTTCATGGAGCAGGCGATGCTTCTGAGCGACGCCGGCGTCGTGACCGGTTCCGGTACGGTCGAAGGCCGTCCGGTGTACGTGGTCGCGCAGGATTTCGCCGTGATGGATGGCGCTGTCGGCAGCAAGCAGGCGAAGAAGGTCGTTAAGGTCCTCGAGCTTGCCCGCAAGACCGGCACTCCGGTTGTCCTCATGTGCGACAGCAACGGTGCGCGCGTGGGCGAAGGCGCTGCTGCGCTGGAAGCCTATGCCGACATCTTTGCGCATATGGCCCGCCTGTCCGGCGTGGTGCCGATGATCGCGATGGTCCTCGGTCCGTGCGTGGGCGCTGCGGCGATGATGGCCGGCCTGGCCGATCTGACGATCGTGGCTAAGGAAGGCGCGCTGCTGGAGGCTGGTCCGCAGGTTATCTCCGCCACCATGGGCAAGGACGTCAAGAAGGCGACCGAGCTGGGCGGCGCGAAGATCGCCGTGGAGAACGGCGCTGCGCATTTTGCCTGCGAGGCTGAGGAGGACGCGATTGCGACCGCCAAGAAGCTGCTGGGCATGCTGCCGGCGAACAATCTGGAAGACGCTCCCTTCTCCATGGAGGAGGATATGAACCGCACCCTGACTGGCCTTGCTGCCGGCGCGGACGGCAAGGCCGTTATCGACGCCATGGCTGACGCCGGCTCTGTGCTCGAGGTTGGCGCGGGCTACACCGGCGCTGTGACCGCCTTCGGTAAGATGGCTGGCCGCACCGTCGCGTTTGCCTACACCGGCAAGGGCGACACCTGCGACAAGCGCATGGAGAAGATTGCCCGCTTTGTCCGCTTTGCGGATTGCTACAACATCCCGGTCGTGTCCCTGGTGGACTCCACCGGCCTTGAGATCTTCAAGACCGTTGATCGTCAGCTGAATGTCGTTAAGGCCGCTTCCAAGCTGGTCTACGCTTACAGCGAGGCGACCACCGTGAAGGTCACCGTGGTGATCGGCAATGCCATCGGCGCCGCGTATGTCGCCATGGGCGGCAGCGCCAATGCCGACGCGACCTATGCCTGGCCGGGCACCTGCATCAGCCCGCTGACCGGCGAAGCCGCGATCGCGATCTGGGGCAAGGACGACATCAACAACAGCAAGGGCGACGCGCTTGCCGCGCGCAAGGAGCTGGCTGCCAAGTACGAGGCTGAGGTTGCCGACGGCGTGAACGCTGCGGCCAACGGCCTTGTCGACGACGTCATCGATCCGGCCGATACCCGCAAGATGGTTATCGCCGCGCTCGAGCTGATGAGCAGCAAGCGTGACTCCAATCCGCCCAAGAAGCATGGCAACATGCCGCTGTAATCAGGGGAGGATAAAGACATGTTTTCGATTCTGACTTATGGCCTGTCTGTTGCGCTGGTCGGCATGGGCACCGTTTTCTGCGGTCTGGTCATCCTTATCGGCGTTATCAAGGGCATGGAGAAGGTGCTGCCGAAGATCGCTGCGCGCGACTTCAGCTTCAACCTCAAGAACATCGCGGCGCCGAAGGCCGCTAAGACCGACGCGCCGACCATCGTGATCCAGACTGCCAACGTGAATGATGACGCCGTGGTCGCCGCGATCTCCGCTGCGCTCATGACTGTCATCGAAGAGGAAGTCAAGGAGAACCCGGCCAAGGCGAGCAGCACCTTCGTGGTTCGCTCTATCCGCCGCGTCGGCACCCCGGCGTGGAATCGCGCCGGCCGCGAGGAGCAGGTTTACTCCCGCCTGTAATTTGACTTTTGTCAACTGTAACTCAATCACAAAATAATGAGATCATCAGATTATTTTAGGAGGAAATCCATTATGCGTAATTTTGTCATTACCGTTAACGGTGTTGCTTATCAGGTTGCTGTTGAAGAAGTCGCCGCTGGCGCTGCTCCGGTCGTTGCCGCTCCG
>SVGO01000138.1 GCA_015056305.1 Clostridiales bacterium
GCCGATGGCATTGCAGTAGGTACCGATTTTCGTATAGTTGAGGATGAAATACATCAGCGCAAATGCGAGACCCGCCAGAATCAGATTGCCCGGCGCGCCGGAGAAGAAGCGCAGGCTTTCATCCAGTGTCTGCTTGACGCCGCCCGCCACGAACACCGCGAGGCTCTCCATGATCAGCATCAGGCCAACCGTGATGATCATCGACGGGACGTTGAGCTTATTGTAGAGGGTGCCGATCATAAAGCCGATCAGCGTGCCGCAGCCCAGGCAGCCAAGGACGAATCCCACATAGCCGAACTGCTTGGAGAGAATGACGCCTACGATCGAGGAAAGAACGATGTTGGCGCCAACGGCGAAGTCAAACAGGCCCATGACGACAATAAAGTACAGGCCGCATCCGCCGACGGAATAAATGATGGAGGACTGCAGGTAGGAATACAGGTTGGCCGGGGAACCGAAGTTATCCGGCGTCAGGATCTTAAAGAACCCATAGAAGAACAGCACCATCACAACCAGCAGGAACGTGCCGTAGTGTCTGCTGCTCTTGAGCTTCTCCAGTTGTTTGGACATAGCTTCGCTTCCTATTCTTTCGGCTTTCTGCGTTGGCAGCTCGCCTTGATATGTGCCGCCCCGCAGGACAGCCGGGTGTCGATAACGCATCAAAACTCCGGCCGCGTGTGCAGGAGTCTGATCTGTGAAAAAGATTGTCGGAAATGATCCCGGCCCTGCCGGGAAGCCGGAGGAATGGCGCCGTCGCGCCTGACGGCATCCATTCCTCCGGTCAGATCAATGACTTACGTAAGATTCTTCAAAGGACTCTGAGGCAGATTCCTGAAAGAAGCATTACTTCGCGTGACGCGCAACGACGTCCGCAACGGACAGGTTGGCGCAGGCAGCAGCCAGCTCTTCGTACGGCAGGTTGGCCAGCTCGACGATTTCGTCGGCATAGTACGGAAGCTCTTCGCCGGTGAAGTACTCGGCGTAGTTGGCGTAATCCTCAACGGAAGAAACGAACATGTACGGGAAGACCATGTCGTAGTAGCCGTCGGTCGGGACTTCGTAGTTGCCCTTGATCGCGTTGTAAACCATCAGGAAGGCATAGAACGGGTCAGCATAGTGTCCGCCGGACTCAGCCGCCATCGCGCCAGTCTCGAGCTTGACGTCGAGGTCGGGCAGGAAGTCGGTAGAAGCAACAGCGATCTTGCCGGTCAGGCCCAGGCCCTCGATGCCAGCGATCGCGCCCAGCAGGGTATCGCCGCCGCCGCCCGCAACGATCAGAGCGTCGATGTCCGGGTTCGCCTGAATGATGGCCTCAGCAGTGGCGCGGCCGGTATCGGTGGTGGTACGGCCATACTGCGGCTCGAGGAGGACGACCTGATCGTCCGGATGCGCGGCGTTCCACTCTTCAACGCCAGCCTTGTAACCGGACCAGCGGCCCAGGAACGTGGCGTCGCCCGGCTCCCAGCCTTCCAGGCCGATCTTGCGGCAGCCCTTTTCAGCCAGGATGGTCACGAGGGTCTTGCCGTTGTCAAACTCGGACTCATGCACGGCGCCCACATAGTACGGGGAAGCACAGGCCTGAGCATACTCGTCGGGGTTCGCTTCGGGATCGATCACGCGGAAGAACTGCGCAACATACACTTCGTTCTCGTCGCAGGTCTTGATGACGGAACCCATTTCAGCGGAAGCAGAGTTACAGATGATCATGCCGTCGCAGTCGGCGAGGCACAGCGTCTCGGCAGAAGCGGTGACCTGCTCGGAGATGTGAGCCTGGTCAACCCACTGGGTCTCAACGCCCAGCGCTTCAGCGGCAGCGTCGATGAGGCGCTTGCACTCGCTGCCCAAGGTATCGGTGGAGCTCCAGATGGAGATGCCGATCTTGATCTTGTCATCCGCCTGCGCGCCGATGGCCACGCCGCAGATCAGAGTCAGCGCGAGAACCAGAGCGAGAATTTTCTTCATAGTTTTGTCTCCTCTCTTATTTTGCAATCCCCGTACAAGCCCTTCCGGCAGGCGCGCCGCAGATTCTTCGTCACAGGAATGCTATTAATTGTATTATAATTGTCATTTCACACACAGTCAACATATTTCCGGTCCATTTTTAACCATCTTGTCCAAATTTCGCCTCATACAAGTATAATCACAAACGAAATCGTGGCTATTTTATACAAAAGCAGCGTCCCATTCTTTATATACACAACTCTTCCCTTAAAGCCAAATAACTGCGCCGTCTGTTTTACATTCTGATTTCCTAGAGTGGGTGCAAATCACTGCATCACAAACAAGCCCTCTACTCATCTCCCAACAAATCCTTTCTCTCATCTTATCATTTACCTGTGGTCACAGAGAGACTCGAAAAAAGTTTTATCCGCTTACAGAATATCTGCTTACATTCACAATTAATTACACTCAGTGCATACTTAAAATCCAGAAAAAACAAAACAAAAAGAACTCACCAACCATTTCTGATTGGTGAGTTTATGGCTAAAGGGGGTAAATCGTGATACAAGGGTTGTTATGGGTTTAGGTCGATACATCCCTCAAATCCTCTCAATCACTTTAGCAAAAACAGTGATTACTCCGCCATCGCCTTGGCGGCCTGCTCGCCCGCAACGCGGCCGAAGACCACGCTCTGGCTGTAGCCGCCAGACTGCCAGGTCACCTCGCCGCAGGCGTAGAGGTTCTCGACCACGGTGTCGTCCGCATAGAGCACCTGAGCAAACTCGTTGCAGCTCACGCCGCCCTTGGTCATGTGCACGCCGGACTCGACATGCGCCGCATAGTACGGACCCTCAGCGTCAAACGGACGCGGGCCGGGCTTGGCGCGGAACGGATCGTCGCACTCGCCGGCGACGGCCTTGTTGTAGGTCTCGATGCCCGCCTTGAGGTTCTCGGCGTTCATGCCCAGCTTCTCGGCCAGCTCGTCAAGCGTGTCCGCCTTGACGTGATAGCCCGCAGCGGTGTGCTTGCGCAGGCGGTAGTTGGCGTTGTAGTTGGTGGAGTCGTAGACGTAGTATGCCGGAGACTGCTCCAGCAGCGTGGTGCCAAGGCCCAGATTGCCAGCAGTCTCGTCGATGAAACGCTCGCCGTTCTTGTTGAAGAGCAGGAAGCCTGCGCTGCCGCCGGTCAGATCGCGGCGAACCGCCAGAATATACGGGAAGACGCGGATGTTACCCATATTCTCCAGCTTGAAGCCGAGCTTCTCAAACACCGGCACGAAGTCGCCGGTCGCGCCCATCTGGTTGGAGGTCTGAAGCGCCTCGTGGCCCGGGGCATACTTGGCGAGCAGCTCCTTGTTGGCGGAGAAGCCGCCAGTGGCCAGAATCACCTTGTCGGCGTGGATGCTGAACTGCTTGCCGTCCTGCTCAGCCACAACGCCCACGCACTTCTTGCCGTCCATGATCAGATCGACGCCCTTGGTGCCGGTCATCACCTTCACGCCCAGGTTCGCGACATGGGCCTCCATGCCGTCCTGAATGTGCTCGCCCGCATAGGCTTCGGCGTGCTGCATGTGGTTGCGCATGCCGTAGGTGTAGTTGAGCTCAACGCCGAAGCTGCGCAGCCAGGCGTCGGTGGTCGCCTCGACGTCGGCCCACACGCGGGTGCGCGCCTCGCCGTTGCCTGCGCCGATCATATCCTCATAGAACTTGTCGGCGCTGTCCTCGATGCCGGCCTCCTGCATCGCCTTGGAATTGACCAGATCGTAGAAGTTCATGTCGAACTTGCCGTTGCCGGAGAGGATGTCCAGCTTCTCGATGACCAGCACATCCTCGGCGCCGTTTTCCTTCGCCGCAATCGCAGCCGCAAGGCCGGACGGGCCGCCGCCCACGATCACGATGCCGGCGGTCAGATCAGCCAGGGTCTCGGTGTTTTCCGGGCCAGCGGTGGTGAAGGTCACCTCGCCATAATCGAGGCCATGCTCCGCAGCGGCCTTGGCCACGGCGGTCTTCACGGCGTAAGATGAGAAGGTCGCAGCAGAAACACTGTCGATCTGCGCGGTCTGCGCCGCCAGCAGACGCTCCTCAAGAATCGGGAACGCGCGGTTGCTCACCGCGGTGGTCTCATGATGATAGAGCACGTTGACGTCGGTGAGGGTCTCGTGATCGAAGGTCACGGCAACCTCCATCTCGCCGCCATAGCCGTTCGCCTTGGTGCGGTAGGTCGCAATGCCGGAGAGCGCCTTGGCGGCATTCTCGCCCGCG
>SVGO01000033.1 GCA_015056305.1 Clostridiales bacterium
TGGAGCAAATACGATATGATATTTGCAATTCCATTTGCTATGTGCTAAACTTTTGTTGTCCATCTTTGGGCTCCTCTCTGTTGTTAGTGCGGTTGCCAAACCTTGTTCTATTCTAGCAGAGAGGATTTCCCTTGTCTTTATCAATACCGCTAAAGCTTCACCACCGGCTCCCGCCGGTGGTTTTGTTTATACAAAAAGAAACGCTGACTTGGTATCCAAATCAGCGTTTCGTTATGGCTCCCCAGGTAGGGCTCGAACCTACAACCCTTCGGTTAACAGCCGAATGCTCTGCCATTGAGCTACTGAGGAATATTTTGTTTACTCTCACTTGAGAACGGGATTATTATACTGCTATTATCCCGGAATGTCAACCCTGAAATTCAACTTTTTTAAAAGAATATTTTTCCAGTCAGCGCAAAACCGCCGTCTCACGCGTTTTACTATGCCGCAAAATATGCTATACTATACGCAAAGGAGGGTTTTGCTTTGAACAACAATCCCATCAATTACAATCTCGAGCGCAAGCTCCGCCGCTATGCCATTTCCGATCTGATGAAGTACATCACCATCGGTCAGGGCATCGTCTATATTCTTCTGTATATCTGGCCGAGTCTTGGCCGCATGGTCTATTCCATGATCACGCTCTCGCGCGGCGCGCTGCTGCGCGGACAGATCTGGCGGCTGATCACGTTTGTGTTCGCCCCGCCGAGCGCTTCCCCCATTTTCGTTCTGTTTGTTCTGTATTTCTACTATATGATAGGCTCCTCGCTGGAGCGGCGCTGGGGCAAGGTGAAGTTCAATCTCTATTACGGCGTAGGCATGGTCTGCGCGTGGCTGGCCTGCCTGATCACCGGCTATGCGACCAACACCTACCTCAACCTCTCGCTCTTCTTCGCCTTTGCCGCGATGTTCCCCAATGAAGAGGTCTATCTCTTCGGCATCCTGCCCATCAAGATGAAGTATCTTGCGCTGGTGGACGTGCTGATCTATGCGCAGCAGTTTATCGTGGGCGGTTCCTCTGCGCGCGTGACGATCATACTCTGCCTGCTCAATGTGATCCTGTTCCTTGGCGGCGATCTGATGCACACCATCCGTCGCGAAAGCCAGTACTGGAAGACCCGTTACAATTTCAGAAAAACCATGCGCCGCTGATGGATTTTTCGGCATACTGAAACGCGACAGAGTTTTCTGCCGCGTTTTTATTATTCTCTGGGATCAAGCAGCTGCTGTATGGTCTTTTTCTCGCCGTCGGCCATGACCAGCTCGTATACGCCCGCGCCAATCATCAGGAACATGCCGGCAAGACCCATCATCGGGAACGCATCAGAATACCAGATTTCAGAAAACGCTGCGCCCGCAAACATTGGAATCAGGCTGGTGACAATCAACGCAACACCAATGCCTTTTCGCTTTCTCGACTTCGCTTCAACAGCATCCTTCATCTGCTCCAGCATTCGACGCAGTCCGCGGGACAGAGAGAATCGGCCCTTTTTGATCTTCTTTTCATTTTTCGGCTTCACTGCCGTCACCATCGCATACACGCCCATGCCGATCATGGCAAACATACCCATCAGCCCGAGCATGGCAAACGCATCGCTGTACCAGACTTCGGAAAACGCCGCGGCGATCATCAGCGGCGTTACGCAGGCTGAGCACAGCATAATGCCCAGCGAGGTCTTATGCAGATAGGCGTCGCGCGCGCGGATATAATCCTCTGCTTCCCGCTGCGAGAGCTGCGGCCAGCGGGAGAGATTCTCCTCGTCAAACGCCTGCGTTTCCTCAAATCCCATATCCCGCATCTGCGCGGCGATATCGTCAAACTCATACATTGTGCGGTGCATGGCCGCCTGCTCGCCCACGCCCTTTGCGCGCAGCGCATCATAGCGATCCAGCATCTGCGCAAGCAGGCTCACGCGAAACGCATCCGCCATCGGTTCAGAGGCAAAGCCCGCCGATTTCTCCAGGATATGGCGTTTGAACGCCAGCGACACCGTTTCGCTGACAGCTTCTTTTTTCTGGTATGCCTGTGTCATGCGTCGCCTCCATTTGCAAGATCCTTGATGACCTCGCCCGCCAGAATCAATCCCATCACCGGCGGCACAAAGCTGACACTGCCAGGGGCATGGCGGCCGCCCGATTCATCGGCAACGACGCGAACCGGTTCTTCCTTCGAATAGACCACCTTATGATGCGCAATGCCGCGCTTTTTGAGCTGCGTGCGCATCACGCGGCAGAGCGGACATACGCTGGTCTTGGACAGATCCGCTACCTCAAAGCGCGTGGGATTGAGCTTATTGCCCGCACCCATGGCGCTGATGATGCTGACCCCCAGCGCGTTCGCACGGCAGATGAGCTCCACCTTCGCCTTGACCGTGTCAATCGCGTCGACGATATAATCGTAGACGCTCAGATCGACGCTGTCTGCGTTTTCCGGCGTATAGAACATCTGACGGCACGTCACCGCACAGTCCGGATTGATATCCAGAATCTGATCGCGGATCACCTCGACCTTCGGCCTGCCGATCGTCGAAGTCATGGCGACCGCTTGACGGTTGATATTGGTGACGGACACCACATCGTCGTCAAACACGTCGATCGCACCAATTCCCGCGCGGGCCAGCGCCTGCACGCAGTGCCCGCCGACACCGCCGACGCCGAAAACCGCGACGCGAGCGCCCCTTAAACGGGACATGCCCTCATCTCCAAAGACGAGGGCAGTCCTTACAAATCTATCGTCCATATTATACTCCAACTGAATATGGGATACGTTGGGCTGCCGCCCAAACCCGCCTGGGGACATCGTCTCCTCGCTCGACGCTCGTCGGTCAGGGCAGCTCTGACAGTCCACAGGACTGTCATTCACTCCTGCCCCAGTTCGGCAAAGCCAAACCCCCAGACCCCTTCTTCGCTTCGCGCATACAGACCATTTTTACCTGAAAATTGAATTAGAACTCGCAGTTGCCCGGCGTACGATGATACGGGATGACGTCGCGGATATTCTCGATATCGGTGAGATACATCACCAGACGCTCAAAACCCATGCCGAAGCCGGAGTGCGTGCAGCCGCCGAAACGGCGCAGATTCAGGTACCAGTCCAGAGACTCCTGAGAGATACCCAGCTGATCCATGCGCGCGGTCAGCAGGTCATAGCGGGTCTCACGCTGGCTGCCGCCCATCAGCTCGCCGGAACCCGGCACGAGCAGGTCGACCGCGGCGACGGTCTTGCCGTCGTCGTTCTGATACATATAGAACGCCTTGATGTCTTTGGGCCAGTCGTAAACGAACACCGGGGACTTGAAGTGCACGTCGCACAGATACTTCTCGTGCTCCTTGAAGATATCCTCGCCGTACTTGGCCTCATGCTCGAAGTTGGCGTCCGCATTGCGAAGGATGGTGATGGCCTCCTCATGGGTCACGCGAGCGACGGTAGAGGTCGTGAGCGCCTGCAGCTTTTCGATGAGGTTGCTCTTGGCATAGCCCTGCAGGAAGACGAGCTCCGGCATCGCCTTGTCGAGCACTTCCTTGACGACCGTCTTGAGGAAGTCCTCCTCGATGTCCATCAGCTGATCGAGATCGCAGAAGCAGATTTCCGGCTCCATCATCCAGAACTCGGCCAGATGGGTCTTCGTGTTGGAATTCTCCGCACGGAAGGTCGGGCCGAAGGTATAGATGCGCTTATAGGCCATGGCAAAGGTCTCGCCCTCCAGCTGACCGGTGACGGCCAGAGAAGCCGGACGGCCGAAGAAATCCTCTTCCGCCTTATACGGCTTGCCCAGCTCGCAGGTGGTCACGGTGAAGGTGTTGCCAGCGCCCTCGGCGTCGTTGCCGGTGATCAGCGGGGTATGCACATAGACATAGCCGCGCTGCTGGAAATAGTTATGGATCGCCTGCGCCGCGATGGAGCGCACGCGGAACACCGCCTGGAACAGGCGGGTACGCGGACGCAGATACGCGATCTCGCGCAGGAACTCCAGGCTGTGGCGCTTGGGCTGCAGCGGATAATCCTCGGAGCAGTCGCCTTCGAGCACGACCTCAGCCGCCTGCATCTCCAGCTGGCCCTTCGGGCTCATGACGAGCTTGCCGGCAGCGCGGATGGCCGCGCCGTTGCGGATGGCCTGCACGGCCGCAAAGCCTTCCACGTTCTCGTCATAGACGACCTGCATCGGCGCGAGCACGGTGCCGTCGAAGAACTCCATGAAGCCAATATTCTTCTGCTTGCGATGATTGCGGACCCAGCCCTGAACAGCCACAACCTGACCTTCAAACGCCTTGGGATCCGCCGCAATCTCGCGCAGATCATACACTTTGATTTCGCTCATATGTCGCCTTCTTTCCGCGCGTTCTCCCGCGCGCGTTTACTAATGGAGATATCATATCAAAAAAACGCAGGAATGGCAAGGGTCAATTGCTTTTGCCCTCGCGCTTTGCTGCAAGCATTTCGCCATAGGTATACATCGCAAGGCCCGCAATGACCGTCATGCCGCCGATGAGCAGCGGCATGGTCACCGGCTCGCGGAAGAGCACCAGCGCCCAGATCGCCGCGCCGATCGGCTCGCCCAGCAGCGCAAAGGATACCACGTCCGCGCTGACATAGCCCAGAAGATAGGTCATCAGCGCATGACCGCCCAGCGTGCAGGCCAGCGCCAGCACAAGAATGCCGCCCATGGACGAAAGCGTGACCTGGAATCCACCGGTAAACGGCGAGAAACAGAGCAGGCAGAAAGCCGTGACCAGATACACAAACGTCATATAGCCGATCGCCGGCAGATTCTTTCTCGCTGCGCGGCCGCAGAGCCAATGGCCCGCGATGAATACCGCGCCCACCAGTGCCAGCACATCGCCCAGCAGGCTGCCATGCTCGCCGGTCATGGACAGCAGCGCAATCAGCGCCGCGCCGATGATCGCCACGATCGCGCCGGGGATCGCCTCGCGCTTGATCGGCTCATGAAGCAGGATGCCCGAAAGCGCCGCGACAAACAACGGCTGCGTGCACACCAGCGCCGTGGAGACAAACGTGGAGGCAAACGACAGGCTCGTCATCCACGCCGTATAATGCAGCGCCAGCAGAAGGCCCGCCGCGCACGCGAGCAGCAGCTGCTTTTTCGGCGCGCGGAAAATCTGCTGCAGCTCGCCGCTTTTGAGCGCCGGAATCAGCAGAATCAGCGCCGAAAGGAGCATGCGGCCAAAGGCAATCATCACCGGCGATGCACCGCAGCTCAGCGACCACTTGACCATCGGACCGGAAACGCTCACGCCCACGACAGCCAGCACAACAAGAAGCGCTTTATTCATCTTCATACGAAAACATCCTCAAAAAAGAAGCCGACGGGGGCTTTGCCCATCGGCTCCCTAGGTGTACGCGACAGGAATACGTTGGGGCCACAGGCCCCAAACCCCGTCTGGGGATATCTCCCCAGACCCCTTTTTCGCTTCGCGCTTGTTTTAAGTATTTTTCCATAGAGCGGCTATAGCCGCTCCTCTGGAAGCATCTTAAAGCCGCCGCGAAGCGCAAAAGGGAGTTTGAGGGATGAAATCCCTCAAGCAGGTTTGGGCGGCAGCCCAACGTCCCCTCACTCGTTCGTTTCTTCCGTCTCTTCGGCCGTTTCTTCGACCGTTTCTTCCTCGCGCTCGGTGGCGGTGACGCCGACGATGCGGCTCTCGCCCTCCACGCGCATGACGCGCACGCCCTGAGACACGCGACCGATCACGGAGATGCCGGAGACAGGCATGCGGATGATCGTGCCATCGTCGGTGATGAGCATGATGTCCTCATCCGGATCGACGAGCATCTGCGCGGCCATCAGGCCGGTCTTCTCGGTCAGGCGCATGGCGAGGATACCCTTGCCGCCGCGGGTCTGCGTGCGGAATTCATCGATCTCCGTGCGCTTGCCGTAGCCGTTCTGCGTGATGGCAAGGACCTGCTTGCCTTCCTCGACCTTGGCCAGCGCGATCACCTCGTCGCCCTCTGCCAGATCAATGGAGCGCACGCCCATGGAATTGCGGCCCATGGCGCGAACATCGCTTTCATTGAAGCGGATCGCCTGGCCCATGCGGGTCGCCATCATCAGATCGCTCTCGCCCTGGGTCAGCTCAACCGCGATCAGCTCGTCGTCCTCGCGCAGCGCGATGGCGATGAGGCCCTTCTTGCGCAGGTTCGCGAATTCATCGCTGGCGGTCTTCTTGATCAGGCCGTTCCTGGTTGCCATGACCAGATAGCCTTCCTCGCGCTCCTTCGGCAGCGGAATCATCGCCGTCACCTTTTCGCCGCCGTCGAGCTGGAGCAGGTTGACGATCGCGGTGCCGCGCGCGGTGCGTCCGGCTTCCGGAATCTCATAGCCCTTGAGGCTGTAAAGGCGGCCCTTGTTGGTGAAGAAGAGGATCTCCGCATGTGTGGAGGTAACCAGCATCTTCTCGGCGTAGTCCTCCTCGCGCGTGGTCATGCCCATGACACCCTTACCGCCGCGGTTCTGGCTGCGATAGGTCGTGCGCGGCGTGCGCTTGACATAGCCGAAGTGCGTCAGCGTCACGACGACGCTGTCCTCCTGAATGAGGTCCTCCGGATCAATCTCGCCATCCATGGCAGTGATCTCCGTGCGGCGCTCGTCGGCGTGCTTGTCGCGGATGACCAGCAGCTCGTCGCGGATGATGCCCAGCACCAGCTGCTCATCGGCAAGCACGGCGCGCAGATACGCGATGGTCTTCTGGAGCTCGGCATATTCCTCCTGCAGGCGCTCGCGCTCCAGTCCGGTCAGGCGGGCCAGACGCATATCGAGGATCGCCTGCGCCTGCTTATCACTGAGGGCAAAGCGCTCCATGAGTTCCGTCTTCGCCACGGCCGGGCTGGCACTGTTTCGAATGATCTTGACGATCTCATCGATATTATCCAGCGCGATGAGCAGGCCTTCGAGGATGTGGGCGCGGGCCTCGGCTTTGTCCAGGTCGTAGCGGGTCCTGCGGGTGATGACCTCTTTCTGATGAGCCAGATAGTGATAAAGCATCTCGCGCAGGGTCAGCACCTTCGGCTCGCCGTCCACAAGAGCCAGCATGATCGCGCCGAAGGCGTCCTGCATCTGCGTGTGCTTGTAGAGGAAATTTAGCACCACGGCGGCGTTCACGTCGCGCTTGAGCTCAATGACGATGCGCATGCCGACGCGGTCGGATTCGTCGCGGATGTCGCTGATGCCCTCGATGCGCTTGTCGTGCACCAGCTCCGCGATCTTGGCGATCAGCGCCGCCTTGTTGACCATGTACGGAATCTCGGTGACGACGATGCGCTGACGGTTATTCGGCATCGGCTCGATATCGGTCTTGGCGCGCACGATGATGCGGCCGCGGCCGGTGGTGTATGTGTCGTAGATGCCCCTGCGGCCCAGGATCAGACCGCCCGTGGGGAAGTCCGGTCCCTTGATGCACTCCATCAGTTCCTGATTGGTCGCATCCGGCTTTTCGATAAGCTTGACCACGCCGTCGATGACCTCGCCGAGGTTGTGCGGCGGGATGTTGGTCGCCATGCCGACAGCGATGCCGGACGATCCGTTGACCAGCAGGTTCGGATAACGGCTGGGCATGACAGTCGGCTGCATGAGCGTCTCGTCGAAGTTGGGGACGAAATCAACCGTCTCCTTGTCGATATCGGCGAGCATCTGCAGGTTCAGCTTGCTCATGCGTGCCTCGGTGTATCGCATGGCGGCAGCGCCGTCGCCGTCGACAGAGCCGAAGTTGCCCTGGCCGTCGACAAGCGGATAGCGGGTGGCAAAGTCCTGCGCCAGGCGCACCAGCGCGCCGTAGACGGAGGAGTCGCCGTGCGGATGATACTTACCCAGAACGTCGCCGACGATACGCGCGCACTTGCGGTACGGCTTATCCGGCGTGACGCCCAGTTCGTGCATGGCGTAGAGGATGCGGCGGTGAACCGGCTTGAGGCCGTCACGCACATCCGGCAGCGCGCGGGAAATGATGACCGCCATCGCATAGGAGATGAAGGACGTCTTCATCTCGTGCTCCAGGTCAATGGGACGGATACGTTCGATGTCCGTCAGATTTCCCGGCAGATTGTCCTTAAAATCCAAAGGTCCTTCCTCCCCTCTTAAATATCCAGATCAGCGACGAGCTTGCTGTTCTGCTCGATGAATTCGCGGCGCGGCTCGACCTTTTCGCCCATCAGCAGGCTCATGATCTCGTCAGCGGCAATCGCGTCCTCGACGGACACACGAAGCATGGTGCGCGTCTCGGGGTTCATCGTGGTATCCCAGAGCTGCTCGGCATTCATCTCGCCCAGGCCCTTGTAGCGCTGCACCTCGGGCTTCTTGTCGCGGCCGATCTCGCTCATGATCTTTTCCAGCTCTGCGTCGGAGTAGCAATAGCGCTCCTGCTTCTGATAGGTGACCTTGTACAGCGGCGGCTGCGCGGCATACACATGGCCCTGCTCGATGAGCGGGCGCATGTAGCGATAGAAGAACGTGAGCATCAGAATGCGGATATGCGCGCCGTCGACGTCAGCATCCGTCATACAGACGATGCGGTCGTAGCGCAGCTTGGAGATATCAAAATCCTCGCCCACGCCGCAGCCGAATGCTGTGATCATCGCCTTGATCTCTTCATTGGCGAGCACGCGGTCCAGTCGGGTCTTTTCGACGTTGAGAATCTTGCCGCGCAGCGGCAGGATCGCCTGGAAGCGGCTGTTGCGGCCCATCTTGGCGCTGCCGCCTGCAGAGTCGCCCTCGACGAGGTAGATCTCGCACTTCTTCGGATCACGCTCGGAGCAGTCCGCCAGCTTGCCCGGCAGGCTTCCGCTCTCCAGCACGCTCTTGCGGCGGGTCAGCTCGCGCGCCTTGCGCGCGGCCTCGCGGGCGCGGGACGCAGCAAGACAGCGATCCAGAATCAGCTTGGCATGCTGCGGGTTCTCCTCGAGGTAATCGGCGAGCTGCTTGCCCACGAGCTGATTGACGATCGTGCGCACCTCGCTGTTGCCCAGCTTGGACTTGGTCTGGCTCTCGAACTGCGGATCCTCCAGCTTGACGGAGACGATCGCCGCAATGCCCTCGCGGATATCGTCGCCGGTAAGGTTAGCATCATTGGCCTTAAGCACGTTGTGCCTGCGGCCATAGTCGTTGACCACTCGGGTGATGGCCATAGAGAAGCCGGCCATGTGCGTGCCGCCGTCAGGCGTGTGGATGTTGTTGACGAAGGTGAAGATATTCTCGGAGTAGGAATCGTTGTACTGCATGGCGACCTCGACGCTGGTCGTACCCACCATGCCGCTGATGTAGATCGGCTCCGGGAAGAGCACCTCTTTGTTCTTGTTGAGGTACTTGACGAACTCGCTGATGCCGCCCTCGTAGTAGAAGATACGCTCCTTGGTCTCCTCGCCGCGCTCGTCCTTAAAGACGATGCGGATGCCGCGATTGAGGAACGCCATCTCGCGGAAGCGGGTCTTGAGCACGTCGTACTGGAAATTGCCCGTCTCGAAGATGCCCTCTTCATCCGTCCCCTTGACATCCGGCCAGAAGCGGATGATGGTTCCGGTGCGCTCCGTCTCACCCACAACCTTAAGATCATAGCAGATCTTGCCGCGCTCGTACTCCTGCTGGTAGATCTTGCCGTCCTGATGGACAGTGACCATCAGATGCCTGGAAAGCGCATTGACGACGGACGCGCCGACGCCGTGCAGGCCGCCGGAAACCTTGTATCCTCCGCCGCCGAACTTGCCGCCCGCATGCAGGATCGTCAGGCAGACCTCGACCGCCGGGCGGCCCAGCTTGGGATGCAGGCCGACCGGAAAGCCGCGGCCATTGTCGTCCACGGAGCAGGAACCATCCTTGTGCAGCGTGATGACGATCTCGCTGCAATAGCCGGCCAGCGCTTCGTCGACAGCATTGTCGACGATCTCATAGACCAGATGATGCAGACCGCGCTCGTCGGTGGAGCCGATGTACATGCCCGGGCGCTTGCGCACGGCCTCCAGACCCTCGAGCACCTGAATCTGGTTCTCGTCGTAGGCCTGGGTCACCTTCTCCTGCTCTTCGAAGGCCTGCAGGTTCACATTCTCTTCGATTCGGGTGAGATTCTCACGATTATCCATTCAGTTTCCCCATCTCTTCCTCGTCGTCATCGGAGGCCGCCCCGCCGCTGCGATAAGCAGAAAGCGCGCAGTCCTCCGTATAGGGTTTCTCATGTGCGCGCTGCATCAGCGTCGCCGTGGAAATCGGCGAGAGATACACGCGCGCGTTTTCGGTAATGCCGCCGGGGCGCCTCGCGCCCGCACAAATCACCGCAGACTTGGCAGTAATGCCCTGCTTGGCCAGGATTCTGTTCTGGCGGCGGATATCATGCAGCATCGCGCCGGTCACGGCGCTATGGCTGTCTGTCAGATCGATGATTGCAACGATGTCGCGCGTATGGACGGAGACGTCGTCGCCCAGATGAAGGATCATAGAACCCTCCGGAATTCCCGCAGAAACCGGCACCTGAAACCGCCCGTTTCTGCGCATTTTCTTACTATGATAGTATACCAAATTTTACGCTTTTTTTCAAATGCTGGACAGGGTTTTTCGGTTGTTTTCGAAGCAAAAAACCACACAAAAAAAGACGCTTCTTTTCAGCGTCTTTTCTGAGGTTTTCATATCGTTTTTTCGTCCGATGACAACGCATTGCCGAGCCGGAAGAGGCAGACTTTTTCCTTACCACTCATCTGGCACAAACAGGCGGATTTCCCCCGCCGCGCGCGTCGCATTCATATCGATCAGGCGCTGGTTTTTGCTGCCGCAGTAGAGCAAATCCAGCGAGCGCTCATGCGCAAGATACGGCCCGTCCACCAGCACATCGACAGCCTCCAGCAGGGCCATGCGATCGGGGTTTCCCTCCTGCTGCAAGTACTCCAAGGTATAGCCCGTGTAGCACCAGACGCTCAGACCCTTTTCCTTGGCCGCTGAGGCGACCTCTCGCAGCGCCTTCGCCTGCATCATCGGTTCCCCGCCGGAGAGCGTCACGCCGCGTACAAGCGGGTTTTTGCCCAGTCTGGCGATGATCTCAGCCGTGTCGGCCAAATAGCCGCCCGCAAAATCGTGCGTCTTAGGATTATGGCAGCCCGGACACGCATGCGGACAGCCCTGAACGAAGACGGCCAGGCGATAGCCCGGCCCGTCCACGATCGATTCGGGCACGATGCCCGCCAATCGAATATTCATCACATATTCTCCAGATCACTCTTCACGCCGTGCTTCACGCGGTCGCGCTCCTCGGCGCGCTTGCTGTTGCCCCAGCGGTCCATGGTGCCCACCAGATAGCCGGTGATGCGGCGGATGCGCTCAAAGTGCACCTCTTCCTCCTGACGGCCGCACTTGGGGCAGCAGTCGCCGATGATGCCATTGTAGCCGCAGACCGGATCGCGGTCGACCGGGTGATTGATAGAGCCGTAGCCGATGCCCGCGTCGTGCATAGCGCGCACGACGGACTCAAAGGCGTCGAGGTTCTTCGTCGGATCGCCGTCCATCTCAATATAGGAGATGTGGCCCGCGTTGGTCAGCGCGTGATACGGGCCTTCCAGATTGATCTTGTCATAGGCGCTGATGGAATAATACACCGGCACGTGGAAGCTGTTGGTGTAGTATTCACGGTCAGTGACGCCCGGGATAGAGCCGAAGCGCTCGCGGTCGATCTTCACGAAGCGGCCGGAAAGACCCTCTGCCGGGGTCGCCAGCAGGGTGTAGTTCATCTTACGTTCCGCGGAGAGGTCGTCCAGATACCTGCGCATGCGGGTGATGATCTCAAGGCCCAGCTTCTGCGCGCGCTCGCTCTGGCCGTGATGCTCGCCGATGAGCGCGACCAGCGTCTCCGCCAGGCCGATGAAGCCCACGGAAAGCGTGCCATGGCGCAGCACCTCGCGCACCTCGTCGTCCCAGTTCAGCTTCTCGCTGTCCATCCAGACGCCCTCGCCCATCAGGAAAGGATAATTGCGCACCTTCTTGCTCGCCTGAATTTCAAAGCGCTCGTCCAGCTGCTCGATGACCAGATTCATGCGATCATCCAGCAGCGCATAGAACTTATCCAGATCTCCCTTCGCCTCGATGGCGATGCGCGGCAGGTTGATGGAAGTAAAGGACAGGTTGCCGCGGCGGGAGCAGACCTCGCGCTCAGGATCGGCAACATTGCCGATGACGCGGGTGCGGCAGCCCATGTAGGCGATCTCCGTCTCTGGACGGCCCGGCTTGTAGTACCTGAGGTTGAACGGCGCGTCCACGAACGAGAAATTCGGGAACAGGCGCTTGGCACTCACGCGGCAGGCCAGACGGAACAAATCGTAGTTCGGATCGCCCGGATTGTAGCTGACGCCCTCCTTCACGCGGAAAATCTGGATCGGGAAGATCGGGGTCTCGCCCTGACCCAGGCCGCTCTCGGTCACCAGCAGCAGATTGCGCATGACCATGCGGCCTTCCGGAGAGGTATCCATGCCATAGTTGATCGAAGAGAACGGCGTCTGCGCACCCGCGCGGGAGTGCATGGTGTTCAGGTTATGGATGAATGCCTCCATTGCCTGATAGGTGCGGCGCTCGGTCTCGCGATAGCCGCGGTTGATCGCATAGCGCATGATGCGATCAGCAGTCGCCTCGTCGGTCATCTCCATCAGGCGGCTGCGCAGCTCACCCTCAAACTCCTGATTGGGCTTGAGCGTCGGGACAAAGCCGGTCTCGGCCTCGATCTGGCGAAGGATCTTCTTCGCTTCGTCGTCGCCTGCGTGATGCAGCAGCACCAGATCCAGACCCGCGCCCAGCGCACGGCGATACTCCTTGACGTAGGTCTTCGCCACGCCCGGCGCCATGTCGTAATCGAAGCTGGCGATCGCCTGACCGCCGTGCTGATCGTTCTGATTGGACTGGATCGCGATACAGGCCAGAGAGGCATAGCTGCCGATGTCCTGCGGCGCGCGCAGCACGCCATGGCCGGTCGAGAATCCATCCTTGAACAGGCGCGTCAGATCGATCTGCGTGCAGGTCGTCGTCAGCGTCAGGAAGTCCATATCGTGGATGTGGATGTCGCCCTCGCGATGCGCCTTGGCGTGCGTGGGATTGAGCACGTACATGTCGTAGAACTGCTTGGCGCTCTCGCTGCCGTACTTGAGCATCGTGCCCATCGCGGTATCGCCGTCGATATTCGCGTTCTCACGCTTGACGTCGGAATCCGCCGCATCCTTGAATGTGATGTCCTGCAGGATGTGCATCAGGCGGGTCTTCGCCTCGCGGGCGCGGCTGCGCTCTGCGCGATAGAGAATATACGCCTTGGCGGTCTTGGCGTAGCCCTCCTCGATGAGGACCTTCTCCACCGTATCCTGCACGCCCTCAACCGTTGGCATGTCAATGCTCTCATCGCGATTGACTTCACGGGTCACCATGCGGGCCAGGCGCTGCGCCTCGTCGGCGCCCTTGGCGCTTTCCGCCGCCTCAAAGGCGCTCAGAATCGCCGCAGCGATCTTCTTCTCCTCGTATCCGACCTTGCGGCCGTCACGCTTGATGATATACTCAGGCATCGTCTTTCCCCCAATGATATGCTATGTATTCGTCAGAATCTGACAGTTTTTGACATGTTGTATCATCATAAATCGAGCGGCACTATATCTTGTGCCGCATGTGAGCATTATCATACAACATATGGGTAAGACTGTCAAGAAGACAGATTGTGTCCATTACGGACATTATGAAGCAAAAAAGTGAGACGGTACAAGACGTACCGCCCCTTTGTTCATGAAATATTTAATACTTGTTACAATTTCCTTCAAGAACTGTTAAAACAACGCGGTGGAATTCGTCGAATTGTACTTTTCGTCGTAGTCTTCCGGTCTCTCCGCCTGGTACAGATCAAACATCAGACCAACCACAGCCGCCGCTGTATCCTCGTTGCCGCTGAAACCCGTCACGCACAGATAGCTGCCTTCCGGCGCATTGCCCAGTTCTGTCAGGCCATAGAGCGAATCCGCCTCAATCGCATAGATTCCCTCCTCACCGGCGGAATCCTTGAGCGTCAGCGCCCCGGCGCCGATGGCGTCCAGATCGATCACGCCGCTTTCGATATAGGGTGTCAGATCCATGAAAGCATTGTCCGCGCCGCCCTCTGTAAGCTTATAAACCTCGCTTTGCGGCAGCAGCAGCACGTCGCCCTGCTGCGCAGCCAGATAGGTTGTGAACTGCATCTGGATATACATATCGCCCTGCGCGAGGTTAATGTTCATCACAGTCAGTTCTTCCTGATCGGGATGACGCGCAAAGAAGATATCAGTCATCTCCTGCTGCATGACCTGCTGATCGACATAACCGTTGCAGACATACAGCTCGATCTTCTTGTGCTCCGGCGCTCTGTATGCCGTCGCCGTGAAGAGCAGATTGACGCCCATGATGCATATGCCCGCAAGCAGCAGATATTTCCACCAGCTATACGCCCAGTGGTTCTTCAGCCATGATTTGGTAATGCGATTCTCTGCCATACTCGGGGCCTCCCATATATTCGGTCATATTATGATACCACGCGGGGACGGAATGTTCAACCTTGACTTTTGCCCGGTTAATGGAGGTATGGAGATGCAAAAAGCGAAGCCGTGGATACAGCTTCGCTTTTATGACGCTATTCTCAGGCGATCAGACCTCCGCCTTCTGCGGATACTCGATCGTCAGGCCCTGCACGCCATCCTCTGCAAGGCGCGCCTTCACACTGCGCGTGAGCGTCTCGTCGCTGTGGAACAGCACAGCCTGCTTCGCGCCCGTCAGACGGCACATTTCACAGATGTCGTCGTCATCCATGTGGACCTTGAAGACGATCTTCTCACCCGCAGCGAACACGCCGTTTGCTGCGCGGTATGCCTCGTCGAGCACGCCTGCGCCCGCGGTACCCTTGGCGGCATGGCCGCTGATGATCACCTTGTTCGTCGCATCGCCCTTGAGCTTGGCAAAATACTTGAGGCCCAGCTCGGTGGAGAGCATGCCGTCGGGCGTGATATACACCGCGCCGCCGGTCACATCCATCGCCGCATCGCGCTCCTCGTCGCCGGAGAGCACGCGCAGGCTCGCCGGGAACTCGGAGAGGATGCCCGGCTTGATCCAGCTTTCCTGCGTGGCAAGCTGCTTATAGCTCTTTTCAACCTGGCTCTCGACGAACACCGGGATGCCGGTATCCGCCAGCTGCGCGCCCAGGAACTGAGCGATCTCGATGCCGCGGCCCTTGGGCGGAACAGGCAGGAGCACCTTGCCCCCGGCAAGGGCGCAGGTCTTCACGCTATCCAGCAGAGCGGCAAACTGCGCGCTCTGCACGATCTTCTTGCCCGCGTAGGCCGCGTTCATCACCGCCGCATCACAGCTGCCCGGCTGGTCGAAGGCGAGCACGCCCGGCTCGCGGCACATATCGCCGGTATAGAGCAGGCGCTTGCCCTCGATGGTGAAGATATACCACACACCGCCAAGCACATGGCCGGAGCGGCCCGTTTCGATCTGGATACCCTCGATCTCCTGCGCGCCCAGCTCAACCGGCGCGAACTCGATCAGATCGGCAGACTCGGGCTTGAAGGGCAGCACGCCATGATTCTTCTCGACATAACCCATCCACTTCTTGACGAAGCCGAGCGTCTCGGCGATCGTCTCGCGGGTGCCGTAGACCTTGCCCTTGTAGCCGAGCTCGTAAAGCAGCGGCAGACCGGCCACATGGTCCTCATGGCAATGGGACAGGAACACTGCCCTGATCTTCGATACGATTTCCTTGGTCAGCGCCGGATAGAATCCGACCTGGCCATCCACGATCTCGCGCTTTACGCCGCAGTCCAGCAGAATGAATTCGTCGCCCACACCGATGGTGTAGCAGTTTCTGCCATTCTCGCCGCTGCCGCCGAAAGCGGACAAATACACGTTGCTCATGGTTTCTCCTTCCGAAGCGGCCAGCGGCCGCTCCCGTTTGAATCGCTTGCCTATAGCAATTCTGTGACTATGACAGGAATCCTTTTCCCGTATGAGAAAAAGATTCGGCACGCTCGCATGCAGGATGGAACGTGCCGAACCGTATCTCAGATGAGGATCCTACATTAAGCTCCGTACTTCTTGCTCAGCCACAGATAATCCATCATGGTCGCCATGAGCTGCGCGCCGGTATACTGATCGATGATACCCTCGGAGCACGCACGCTCGCCGTATTCCTTGACGGAGTCGGTACGCACGTCCGGACCCGCCATGAAGGATGGCACCGGATCGGCGCTGTGGTCGCGCCTGCAGCACGGCGTAGAGTGGTCGGCGGTCATGGCGAAATACCAATTCTCGCTGCCCTCCTGCTCCAGCCAGTAGGCAAACATGGAGTCCACAGCCTCGATGATGCGAACCTTCTCCAGCGGGAGATTGTCATGGCCGCACAGGTCGGTGCCCTTGACATGGACGATCACCAGATCATAGTTCGGGAGCAGCTCCATGGCCATCTTCGCCTTGCCGAGATAATCGGTGGTGAAGCCGCCGGTGAAGGTATCGCGGCAATAGCCGTCGAAACCGCACATCCTGCCGATGCCGGTGATGGTTTCATCGCCGGCAATCACGGCCACCTTCGCGCCCGGATAGGTATCGGTGAACGGCGGGGGCACCATGGCCTTGCCGCTGCCGCGGGTGAGGATGGTATTGGCCGGAAGCTTGCCTTCGGCAACGCGCTTGGCATTGATCGGGCTCTTCTTCCAGATGCGGTTGATCTCCTCGAGGAACTTCCAGAGCATCTCGGCGGTCTTGCGATCCTCCGCAGTGCCCTTCCAGTTCGTCTCAGCAGCCGGATTGACCATCTTGCTGCCCTCACAGGCCGTGCCCGGATCGGTGTCCGGCAGCCTGCCGCCCAAGCCCGCGCCGCGGATGACCACGGCCACACGATGCTGGGTCAGCGGCTTGAGCAGCAGCTTGTAGCCGTCGATCTCCATGCCGTTGACCTCGGCCACCAGCGCACGGATCTCCTCAGGATCAGAAATGCGGCCCGCACGGCGGTCGATGACGCAGTAGTCGTCGTCGATGGTCGCGAAATTGCCGCGGAAAGCGACGTCGCCCTCCTGAAGGGTGAGGCCGGCGCTGTAGGCCTCGATGGAACCGCGGCCGGTGTAGAACTCCATCGGATCATAGCCGAACAGGGACAGATGGCCCCAGTCGGTGCCGCAGCGGGTGCCCGCCTTATACGGATGCACCAGACCAGCCATGCCCGATTCCACCAGGCGATCCAGCGTCGGGGTCTTGGCATATTCCAGCGGCGTCTTGCCGCCCAGTTCCTTCACAGGACGATCACCCAGACCGTCCGAGATCAGGAGAATACCCTTCTTGTCCCCCATAGTCATTACTCCTTCATGGCCTTCTTATAGCGATCGACCAGCACGAAGATGCCGATGCCCAGGCAGATCACCCACACAAGGATGTTGGTGACGGCGCCGGCGCCGGTGTCAAAGGTGAAGGTCAGAGTGTTGGCAGCAGCCGCAGCGAGCGCCTTGGCATTGCCCGCACCGCGCAGACCATTCTCCTGAGCGAGAATGTAATCCGCATAAGCGCTCGGGCTGGAAACCTTCGCGATTTCCATGCCTTCCGGCACATACACCATCACGGAGTAGTTGCCGATCTTGGTCGGGAAATAGTTGGTGAACTTGTAGTTCATCTTGTAGTCTTCAGCGCCGTTGGTCTCGGCCGCGCGGGAAACCGCGTAGAAGCCCGGGACATTGAAGGTCGCTTCGACAGTGGCCTCAGCAGCCGGATCCGCAACCGCAATACGGAAGTAGCTCTCGCTGCCGTTGGCATAGGCCTCCAGTTCGGTGCCGGAGAGGTTCTCGCCGGCAACGCTCACCGGCTCCATGCCCTTAACAGAGGCGATCAGATACAGATAGCCGTCTTCGCCGGCAGTGCCCTTGACCGTGACGGCCAGCTGACCGTCAGCCTCATTCACCGGGGTGAAAACCTCGGTATAGCTGGCCACATTGATGACCTCGGCAGCCATGACCGGAACGGCCAGCAGGCTGAGCATCATGGCAGCAGCGATAATCGCAATAATAATCTTCTTCACTTTGAATGCCTCCTATACTGCCATGTTCTTACACAAGGCCGATGATGCGGAACCAGGTGAAGTACGCCACGCCGAAGAGCAGCCACTTGCACACCAGAACGAGCATACCATAGACGAACTGATCCTTAACGGTGAAGTAGCCGGTGGAATAGAAGATCAGGTTCGGCTTGCAGTGCGGCGGCAGGGTGATGCTGTCGCAGATGGTGAAGGAAGCCGGCAGGGCCAGCAGCATCGGGTTCACGCCGACCTTCTGAGCGATCAGGATGATGGCCGGGATCAGGATGACCACGCGGACAGTCTTGCTGGTGAAGACCAGATGGCTGAAGGACGCGATGAACATGACGATCATGAACAGCGCGAACTGCGGCAGGGCCTGCAGATCGAACTTGTCAAAGATACCGTTGAGCAGGAAGGACGCGGCGCCGGAACCATCCAGAGCCAGACCGGCAGCGTAAGCGCCGCAGGAGAAGACCATCAGATCCCACGGAATCTTGGTTTCCTTCCAGTTGAGAACGCCGATGTAGGGCAGGTAGAACAGCAGGGCCGCAAGAATCGCGACCATAACGAGGCTGACCTGGAAGCCGAACAGACCCAGGTGGTTGCCGTCGGTGGCCCACAGGAAGACGGTGATGGCAAAGATGATGATCGCACGGATCTCGGTGCCGGTCATCTTGCCCAGCGCCTTGAGTTCCTCGCCCAGCGCGTCCTTGGCAGACTTGCCGGAGGTGGCCGGCGGGGTCTTCATCTCGCACGGGAACATCAGCTGACCGATGACGAAGGAGCAGACCAGGGTCAGGATCGCGATCGGCATGCTGGCGACCAGCCAGTCGCCCCAGGTCACGTCCATGCCGGTCATGTCCAGAATGTAGCCGACAGCCATGATCTGGCCGGCGGTCGCAGTCAGGATGCCGGAGGTGGTGATGTTGTTGAAGTGGATCTCCTGGATCATCAGCTGCTTACCGAAGTTGCTCTCACCCGGAACAGCCTGATAGACCTGCAGAATCATCATGCAGATCGGCAGGAGCATCGCCGCACGCGCCGTGGTAGACGGCACGATGAAGGAAAGGAGAAGATTGACGATACCCAGCGCGATGAGTGCCTTCTTCGCGGTGGTACCGAACTTGGAAACGATGAAGAGCGCCAGGCGCTTGGCCACGCCGGACTTCTCCATGCCGGAGGTGATAACAAACGCAGCCAGCATCAGCCAGATAACGTCCTGACCGAAGACGCCCAGCGCCTCTTTCTGCGTCCAGCCGCCCGTGATGGACAGCATCACGATCGCCAGCAGCGCGGACGCGTACGTCGGAATCGCCTGGCTGACCCAAAGAACAAAGACCATGCCGAAGATGGCCAGCGCAGACTTACCCTGAAGCGTCAGGGCAACCGGCGTGGGCATCGTGTAGATCGCGGCGAAAACGAGCAGAGCGACTGCGATGCCCGCAATCTTCATCCACTGCTCAAACGCCAGCTTCTTTTTCTGAACTCCCATAATTCTCTTGCCTCCCGTCTGGAATCATCTGCACGCCCGGGCAGCCAGAGCACAGCCGCCCGTACGTACAAATTTGGAACTATTCTCTAGTTCCATTTGTTAAAATTATTATATTTGTTTATATTGACCGCGTCCAATTCGTTTTTCATTTTTCTATATTACTTTTCATTATATGACTCTTTCCGTGAAAGATTTGGCGAATCTTCAGCGCATGTGATATACTATATTCAGCCTCGCGTCCCTCCTTACCGCAGAAAGGGTATGATATTATGGATCTGGATAAACTGCTTCGCTTCTGCGCCGTCGTCGATTACGGCAGCATGTCCAAAGCCGCAGAAACACTCTACTGCTCCCAGCCTGCGCTTTCCAAGCAGATCATCGCGCTGGAAAAAGAAGTTGGCTATCCGCTTTTTGACCGCAACGGAAAGAAAATGACCCTCAACCGCAACGGTCAGCTGCTCTACACATTTGGCCGTCATCTGGAGCACGACTACAGTCAGCTCAAGAGCGATCTTTATGCGCTCAACTGCCCCAGCCTTCATGAAATCAGCTTCGGCGCAACCAACATCATCGGCACCTATTATCTCCCGTCCGTGCTGGTCGATTTCAAGAAGCAGCATCCGGATATTCCCGTCAATTTCACGCTGAGCTTCTTCCCAAATATCATGGACATGCTCAATCAGGATATCATCTCCTTTGCTATGATTCCCGAAGATGACGAAATCCTGCACAATCCCGCCTATATCTGCCAGGAATTCTACGACGATGACATGGTCGTCGTCTTCCCGCCGGATCATCCGCTTTCTTCCTTCGACGTCATTCCGCCGTCCGAGCTCCGCAAATATCCCTACTTCATCTCGCAGATTCAATCCGCCACCCGCCGCTTCATCCTCGCCAGGCTGAATGCCTATGACGTGAAGCTGGGCAGTGTACAGAACATGTTCAATACAGAAACGATCAAGCAGAGCATCATCAAGGGCATGGGCATTTCCATTCTATCCGAAATCTCTGTAGAGACGGAGAAACGCCATGGCTTCCTGAAAACCGCGCCGCTGGAAGGCGTGAATCTTTCCAGAAAGTGGTACATTATCCACAAGAAGAATCACGTCATGCTGCCCGAATACAACCTGTTTATCCAGCGTGCGCTGGCGAAAAACGGCTGATTACCTTTCGATTCGATCATTCCAATTCCGAATAACAGCAAAAGAACCGGCATCTTGGCGATGCCGGTTCTTTGATTCTCTTTTCTTTGCTCAGCGCAGGGATCAATACATCTTGGCGCCAGCCGGGATGTGATTATCGAGCATGAGCAGATGGAGCTTCTCCTCGCCTTCCTCGGTATGCACAGCAGAAATCAGCATGCCGCAGGACTCGATGCCCATCATCGGGCGCGGCGGCAGGTTGGTGATGGCAAGCAGGGTCTTGCCCACCAGCTCTTCCGGCTCATAATACGCATGAATACCGCTGAGAATGGTGCGCTCCTTGCCGGTGCCGTCGTCAAGCGTGAACTTAAGCAGCTTCTTACTCTTCTTGACAGCCTCACAGGCCAGAACCTTGACCGCGCGGAAGTCGGACTTGGAGAAGGTTTCAAAATCGACGGTGTCCTCGAACAGCGGCTCGATAACGACCTTGGAGAAGTCGATCTTCTCCTCCACGGGTGCAGCGGCGGGCTCTTCCTGAACCTTGGTTTCTTCCGTCCTGGTTTCCTTCTTCGCCTTCTGGCCGCCCACCGTCTTCATCGTCGGGAAGAGCAGAACGTCGCGAATCGCCTGGCTGTCGGTGAGCAGCATAACCATGCGGTCGATGCCAAAGCCGATGCCGCCCGTCGGGGGCATGCCAAGCTCCAGCGCATAGAGGAAGTCTTCATCGGTGGTGTTGGCTTCCTCATCACCCTTGGCCAGCTGAGCCTCCTGTGCCTTGAAACGCTCCCGCTGATCGATCGGATCGTTGAGCTCGGAATAGGCGTTGGCCATCTCCCAGCCGTTCATGAAGAACTCAAAGCGCTCGACATACTCCGGATTCTCCGGCTTCTTCTTGGTCAGCGGAGAGATCTCAATCGGATGATCCATGACGAAGGTCGGCTGAATCAGATGCTCCTCGACAAAGGCCTCGAAGAACAGATTCAGGATGTCGCCCTTGCCGTGGCGCTCTTCAAACTCGACGTGCTTTTCCTTGGCGATCGCGCGGGCTTCCTCCAGCGTATGAATCTCGTTAAAGTCCACACCGGAATACTTCTTGACCGCATCGAGCATGGTGATACGCTCGAACGGCTTGCCCAGATCCATCTCCACGCCATTGTAGACGATGGTGGTTCTGCCCAGAACGGTCTGCGCCACGTGGCGATAGAGGTTCTCGGTCAGATCCATCATGCCGTGGTAGTCGGTATAGGCCTGATACAGCTCCATCAGCGTGAACTCCGGATTGTGGCGGGTATCCACACCCTCATTGCGGAAGACGCGGCCGATCTCGTAGACCTTGTCCATACCGCCCACGATCAGGCGCTTGAGATAGAGTTCCAGAGAAATGCGCAGCTTCACGTCCTCATCCAGCGCATTGAAATGCGTCTCAAACGGACGAGCGGCGGCACCGCCGGCGTTGCTCACAAGCATCGGGGTTTCCACCTCGATGAAGCCCTGACCATCCAGATACTGGCGGATAGTAGAGATAATCTTGGAGCGCTTGATAAAGGTATCCTTGGATTCCGGATTAACGATCAGATCGATGTAGCGCTGACGATAGCGGGTATCGGTATCCGTCAGGCCGTGGAACTTCTCCGGCAGCACATGCAGAGACTTCGACAGCAGGGTCAGCTTTGTCGCATGGATGGAGATCTCGCCGGTCTTCGTGCGGAACACCGTGCCCGCAACACCAATGATATCGCCGATATCCATCGTCTTGAAGTCCGCATACACGTCCTCGCCCACGTCATCACGGCGGACATACGCCTGAATCTTGCCTTCGCCATCCAGCAGATGGACGAAAGAAGCCTTGCCCATGATGCGGCGGGCCATCATGCGGCCGGCGATCACAACCTCCTGATTCTCCAGCTCATCAAAGCTGGCAAGAATCTGCGCGGAAGTATGGGTACGGTCAAACTTGGTAATCACAAAAGGGTCATGACCCTCTTCCTGATACTTCAGCAGCTTCGCGCGGCGGATCTGCTCCTGTTCGCTGTATTCCGGCGCGTTCATCATGATTTCTTCTGCCATGAATGTTCCTCTTTCTTAATCTTGCCTCAGTTTCTTGGATTCGCGCGAAGCACAGAAGGGAGTCTGAGGGATAATATCCCTCAGGCAGGTCTGGGCGGCAGCCCAGCGTCCTCTTCGTTTCTCGTACTTACAGCGCGATGTTCACCACGCGCAGACGGCGCACGCCGCCCGGGGTCACCGCGGTCACGGTCTCGCCGACATGCGCGCCGATCAGCGCAGCGCCGACCGGGGACTCGTTGGAGAGCTTGCCGTTCACCGGATCAGACTCGGAAGTGCCCACGATGGTGTAGACTTCCTCTTCCTCATCCTCGTCATCCACGTCCACGATGGTCACGCGGGTGCCGAAGTTGACAGCATCGGTGTTGATCTTGCTCTCGTCGACGACGACCGCATTCTCGATCATCGCCTTGAGCTCGGTGATGCGCTGCTCAAGCGCAGCCTGATCATTCTTTGCTGCGTCATATTCAGCGTTCTCGCTCAGATCGCCGTAGGAGATGGCCACCTTAAGCTGCTCCGCAATGCGCATTTTTTCTGTGGTCTCTTTGTATTCCAGCTCCTCCTTCATCTTCTGAAGGCCTTCGCGGGTCACGACAAGACGCTTATTCTCAGCCATAACAATATCTCTCCTTTTCACAAACTGCGCTTCAGGGCGCAGAAAAGCCGGCTGGCCGAAGCCATCACCGGACATAATGTACCATATTGCTAGATTATACTCCGAGCATCCAGTTTTGTCAATTCATTGCTGACTTTTTTACCGCCAGTCATTGACATGCCAGACGTCAATTTCATCCCTCTCGGGGGCTTCAAACAGAGAGTGAAGTTTTTGCATCAGGCCTTCATCCACAAAATACGCGTCGGTTTTCCCATCCAGCACAGCCTGATTGCGGATTGCAATGTTTCTGCGCCAGACGTCCTCCGGCACATCAATGTAATGGAATTCGCATGCCACACCTCGTTCCTGATAAAACGCCCGAGCAGCGCTGCGGCGCTCTCTGGTCCAGAAGCCCCAGTCGAGAAGGACATTCGCGCCTGCACGCACGATTTCCAGCGACTTATCAAAGAGATACGCCTGGACGCGCCCGGTGATCTCGTCATGCTTATCGCCCAGATCGCTGCCAAGGATCGATAGCACAAGCTCGTCGACAGATAGCATCACCGCATTCTCATACTCAACGAGCTTCTCAGCATAAACGCTCTTTCCGCTGGCGATTTTTCCGCAAATCAACATGACTTTGGCCATGATTTCCCTCTTTTCTCAGTTCCATTCCGTATGCTGCAAAATGCAATTCACCGTTTCCTGCGGCGTCAGCGCAGAATTATCCAGCCAATAGCCGATGCGAGGCGTTTCTTCCATAAAAGAAGCATGCAGCGGCTCAATGTCAAAACCCGTGTACCCCTTCTTTCCCCTCCGTCATACCTGTCCATATGGAAAATTGTGCTCTGCTTTGGATTGGAATTCGCGCAGCGCAGCGATCTTGCCATTTTCGTCGAATTCGATCCACGAAATACCGTTGAAGCCATCCACGACGCCGTCGTATTCGCAGCGGAAGTACCACTCCGCGCACACGATGCTTCCGCTTTCAATCATGTTTTTGATATCCCACTGCAGGACCGTGCCGCGCTGATTCCAATCTGCAAACCAGAGCAGGATTTGTTCAAGACCGCGATACTCCGGGCCATAACACTCACTGTAGATGATGTTTTCAGAGAAGATCAAGGGTAGACTGGACGCATCCTTGGAAAGCCACGCGGAAAAATAGGCCTTTATTGTATCTGTAAACACGATTGCATCCTTCTTCCATTCTGTATCATTATACCACGCATATATAGTAGAAATAGGGATGGGCCAAGAGGACAGATCGTCTTGGATCGGACTGAGAAAAGCTTAAGTATCTATTCGATTCAATGCATGGATATTCTTATTCCTATACACCAAATCCTCTCTGGATGCAAACCCAATGCTTTCCCAGAATCTGTTTCCCATATCGTTTTCCTTGAACACAACCAACGCTGCTTTGTGGATACCTTCCTGCTCCAGAGCTGACATCGCATGCTCGACAAGCTTCTTGGCAATTCCCTGGTTTCGATAAGCCGGCAAAACGACCGTATGATAAATATACCCTCGCCTTCCATCATGACCGGCCATAATCACGCCAACGATTGCGCCGTCACAATCGGCAACAAAACTGGTGGTCGGATTGCGTCTCAGGTACTTTTCAATACCCTCTCTGCTATCGTCTGTAGAATTCAATCCCATACCTGGCGTATTAATCCACAGGCCGTATGCGGCGTCATAATCATTTATTGTCATTACCCTGACATTGATCATATGTTCACCTTTAAAAGTATCCTGTATTTACTGTTTTCGCACCATACGACGTAATCTATGTATAGAAGTGTTCACATGTTTTTTATTCATTATAGGATAATAGGCGCACATATGCAATAACCTAGCCAAGTACAATGCTGCACTTTGCCGAGACGCTCCGGGAGAGCAGGAGATACTGACGGGGGCAAATCAATTCTCTGCAGTTTCCGCTCCCGGGCGTTCGCCGGCGGCTCTGATTTCGCCACTGGCGGCGCTCGCCGGCTCGCCTAGCCAAGTACAATGCTGTACTTGGCCGAGGCGCTCCGGGAGAGTAGGAGATACTGACGGGGACAAATAAAAAACACACCCAACGGGGTGTGTTTTTTATTTGGAATCCGGCAGTGTCCTACTCTCCCGGGCCGCTTCGCCGGGCTGTTTCGCCCACTGGGCGCGCCCGGCTACGCGCTAGCCAAGTACTATGTCGCACATTCGCTGGGATA
>SVGO01000034.1:0-14858 GCA_015056305.1 Clostridiales bacterium
GTGGAGTATTACTGCGGCCTTGAGGAGCACGTGCACGGCGAAGTCTGCTATAACGAAAGCGGCGAGCTGATCTGCGAACTGACCGAGCATGTGCACAGCGAGGAATGCTTGATTGCGCCGAGCGTGGAGTATTACTGCGGCCTCGAGGAGCATACGCACGGAGAAGCCTGCTATAACGAAAGCGGCGAGCTGATTTGCGAACTGACCGAGCATGTGCATGGTGAGGAATGTCTCATTCCGCACTATATCTGCGGCAAGACGGAGCATGCCCATGAAGAAAGCTGCTATGATGCGGACGGTAATCTGATCTGCGGCTTGGAGGAGCATATCCACGGCGCCGGCTGTCTCGCGGATCCGGGTTACTTCTGCGGCAAGAAGGCGCACGCGCATGGCGAGGAGTGCTATGACGCGGACGGCGTTCTGATCTGCGCGCTTGAAGAGCATGCCCATACGCTTGTCTGCACGGTGGATCTCAGCGATCTGAGCGAGGATATCCGCATTCAGGTGGCAGAGGTCATCACGCTCATCGAGAGCATGCCGTCTGTCGATCAGATCGAAGAGCGCATTGCTGAATACGAGGCGCTTTGCGAGTATGAGCAAGAGGAAATCTGGCTGATGCAGGTGTATCAGCAGGTTTTTGAGATCTACAGGCGTTATGCCTGCCTGCCGGAGTATGCGCAGGAGCGTGTGATCAATCGCGATAAGCTGCTGGAGCTGGAGTTTATCTGGTCGATGATGGTGCTGATTGAGACGCCGATCGCCCAAACGATTGCATATGATCCTGCGATGTTCGACGCGCTGTCAGCAGCTTTTGTGATCTATACCGAGGGTAAAGATGGTAACTGTTATGCGTTCGACGGAAACGGCAATGCGATTCCGATCACAATCAGTTCGGACGGTACCATTATGGCGAACATCGTGGCCAACTCGGTATTGGACAATAAAAACAATTTGCTCTGGAGCTTTGCACGCAACGCCGGAGAAGATGGCTGGTATTTTATCCAGAATGTGTCCACCGCCCGATACATGCATGCGTTTGATAATGCTGGAACTGATGACGGCGTAACCACCAGAGGCAGAAACCCCAGTCTGCTTACCCCGGACGAGGATGGCGAGTATGTGACCATTCAGGGCAATAAGGTATTTGCTTACCTGGATGAGGAAAATCAGGTTTTCTTGATGAATGATGGAAGAGAGCCTGCCAAATTCAAGTTTGGCGTTACGTACGAGCGTTATGTCTGGTTTGACGGTACGAATGGCGGACTCATGGCGCTGCACGGTTCGGACAATGTTGGTCAGCCGGTATCGACGGATACCATCATATTGCCGACGGAATGGAAGAGCCCGGAGAAATATAGCTACGAACTCCGCGGCTGGTATGACGTCGTCAACCGCAAGTATTACAAGCCCGGTGAAGAAGTGACGATCGAAGACAGCACGGTATTCTATGCCGACTGGGTGGCAGCCACCTATAATGTGGGTCAGAATAACGGATATGTCTCCAATACGATCAGCACCAATGACTTCATTACCACGCGCCTGTTTGACTACAGCAGTATGTTCAATATGTACTCTGCGGAGGCGACGGTTTCCGTCAGTGCGCAGGGTCATGATGAAACATGGCGGATGACGGGAGAAGGGCCTGGGTTTATTTTCCTGGATTACGATACGGATAACAAGACACTTTCCCGTCCGTCTAACAAGGGCAGCGGAAATACAAACCAAAGCGACCCCACGCTCGGTCTGTATAACTGGAATCTCGCTCAGATGCTGTTTAATCCGAGCAATTCCTTTGATCCGGATGACGACAGCACCACCCTTGGCATGGAGTATATCGGCACGGCGGATCATCTGTTCCATTACGGTACGGATCCTGAGGATGACGATACATACGGCTACTATTATTACGATTCCGCGCTGAATGCCGCATCGTATAACCAGAGCAGAGGAAGATTCTACGTATACAATTATCTGGAAGCCACCTCTGACTCTCTGAGAACGTCTGGCGAATATCGAGGCAAGTATTCGGACTTCCTGCCGTTCAACTCGCCGTATGCAAACACCAATGGAAGAACTCCGGGTTCTTCTGGTCAGACGTCCTATATATACGACGCGAAAGACCAGTACGGCGGATCGCCGTCTGACTCGTATGACAATGTCGGCACCAATTACTGGGTTGGCATGAGTACGGAGATCCGGTTCTACCTGCCCAATGAGCCTGGAACCACAGATGGAACGGGCAACAGGGGCAACCAGAGCTTCTACGGCGATGACCTCATCTTCGAATTCGCTGGTGACGATGACGTATGGATCTTCATTGACGGCAAAATGGTGCTGGATATCGGCGGCATGCATGGCATCCGCGGCGGCGTGATCAACTTCGCCGAAGGCACTGTTCAGCGCCTGAACAGCTCTCTGGGTTTCACCGGTGACGCCTGGGCTCTTGGCGATCTGGAACCGGGCGAGCATACGCTGACGATGTATTATCTGGAGCGCGGTTCCTCGCAGTCCAACTGCCGAATCCGCTTCAACATCTGTCCGCGCTATACGCTCACCATCCAGAAGGAAGACGTTTTGACACAGGAACTGCTCAATGGTGCGGAATTCTCCGTTTTTATAGATCCTGAATGTACGGAGCCGGCGCAGCTGTGGATGTCCCGCGCGGAATATATCCGTAATCCGCAGGGTCATACCAATGTTTTCAGGGTGGGCTATGGCATCGCGTCCATGTGGGGCTTTGCCGCAGGCGCGACGTATTACATCAAGGAAACCAAGGCGCCGGCGGCGGAAGGCTATGAGCTGCCCGACGGCATCATCAAGATGACGCTGAACAATCTCGGCACGGCTTCTTATGAAGTGATTCCGGATCCGACCGCAGAAACAGCCGAGAGATCCGCTGGCTTCACGGTTTACGGCTATCAGATTGATTTCAATGCACAGGAAGCCTTCATCGTGTTTACCAACGGCAGAGGCATTGATGAGACGACGAACATCTACGTGGAAAAGCGCTGGGATGACGGACAGAGACATATCTCTACGCCTGCTACGGTTTATCTCCTGGCAGACGGGCAAAAAATCCGTGAAGTTACGCTGAATTCCTATAATGACTGGCATTATCTGTGGACAGACCTGCCCAAGTATCGTCAGGCAGAGGGCTCGGAAGAGCTGATCGAAATCGTCTACACCGTAGAGGAGGCCATGATTTCCGGCTATACCGGCAAGATTGAATCGGTGCTGGGCGAAGATGGCACCGTGCCCGTCAGAACATGGGAAAGCGCCGATGCGTTTGCGGATGGCGGCGTCTTCCTGCTCCAGAGCGAAAACGGCTATCTGGCGGCCTACGATGGTTCCATTTCCTGGATAAGCCGCGAGTCGACAGCCAAGGTGTCTCTGGCGGCCCGCTGGACGCCGGAGGTTACAGGCAACAGCGTGGTGCTTAAAAACGAGGCCGGTCAGATTCTGTATCGCGATGATGATGGCTACCATGCCCGCGAGGCTTCGCAGGGCGGTACGCAGCTGACCTTCTCTGATGGCAAGATTCAGCACAATTCGGGCCGGAACACGTACTATCTGACAGGCACGCTGCAGGACGGAACGCTGAGCGCTTCGCAGTCGTCGGACGACGCGCTGATCTTTACGCTGCTGCGGGAGATGACCACGCAGAGCGAGGCGCAGGGCTTTGCCTATCGGATTACCAACACGGAGATCCCGAAGAGCGATCTGGTTTCCCTGACGGTGAACAAGCAATGGGACCTCGGCACACATGGCGATGAATCCATGTATGAGGATCTGGAGATCGTCGTGCGCCTGCTGAAAAACAACGAGGATTCCGGCGTCACACGGACGCTGAGCTTGAGAACCAACTGGATGGCTGTATTCGAGGATCTGCCCAAGTATGACAGCAGCGGAGCCGAGATCGAATACGCCATCGTGGAGGAGCTCGATGCCTCCGGCATCTGGAAGCCGGAATACGGCGAACTCACGCCGGTTGATGAATCCGCAGATGCATACACGATGACCATCACAAATGTATGCCATCTGGCCTATGAGCTGCCGGAAACCGGCGGCCCGGGCACCTTCCTGTATACTGCGGGAGGTCTGCTGCTGATGCTTTCAGCGGGCGTCCTCCTGATGTATAGCAAAAAAACCAGAAACGGAAAGGAGGGGGGTTATTCTCTCTGATTCGTTGCGCGAAAGCCCCAAAATACTAAAAAGAAAGGGAAAAGACATGAAGAACGTAAAGAGAATCGCCAGTCTTGTGCTGGCACTGATCATGGCGTTTGCCATGATGTCCGCTGCGGTGGCGGAAAGCGCTGCTGTTGGCAGCGCTGCTGCGCATACCATCACCATTACGAACGAAACTGCGGGACATACGTACGAGGCCTATCAGATTTTTGCCGGTACGTATGAGGACGGAAAGCTCGTTGATATCACGTGGGGCGGCGGCGTGGATGCCGCTGGTCTGCTTGCCGAACTGCAGAAAGAGCCGACTTTCGCGGATTGCGAGACCGCCGAGGACGTGGCGGCGCTGCTCACGGAAGCAAATGTCGAAGCTTTTGCGAAGACTGCGGCCGAGTTCCTGACGACTCCTGCCGGCGCTTCTACGGCTGAGAAGTCTCCGTATGCGATTCCTGTAACGGGCGACGGTTACTATCTGGTTCAGGATCAGGACGAATCTGTTCCGGAAGATTCCGCATATACCAAGTACATTCTTGAGGTAGTCGATGACGTAACGGTTGCGGCGAAGTATGACCTTCCGACTATCGACAAGAAGACGAAGAACGAAAAGAATACGGAAGATAAAGTTGTGGAAGGCGTGACCACTCAGGTTCCTGAGGATTGGCGCGATGCAACCAACGGCAACGTTGGCGACATGATCGACTTTAAGCTTACGGGCACGGTCGCCTCTAACTATGACGCCTATACCGTGTACAAGTTCGTCTTCCACGATGAGCTGTCCGACAGCCTGACCTTTGATGTAGATTCTGTGAAGGTCTATCTGGATGGCGAGGAAATCACGGAAGGCTTTGAGGTCAAGACCAGCGGCCTTGCGCACGAGAAATGCACGTTCGAGGTTGTTTTCGAGGACCTGAAGGATATTGCTGCGGTTGAAGCGGGCAGCGTGATCACGGTTGAGTATCAGGCTGAACTCAATGACAAGGCTATCATTACGAATCCGGGCAACCCCAATGAGGTGAGGCTCGAATACTCCAACGATCCGAATTACGAAGAGGAACCGGATCAGGAGACTCCGCCGCCGCCGCCGACCGGCATCACGCCCGAAGATATCGTTGTCGTCTACAGCACCGGCATCAAGATCCAGAAGGTTGATAATGCAAGTAAACCGCTGACTGGCGCTGAGTTTAAGCTCACCGGTACAAAGCTGGAACAGATCAAGGTGACGGGACAGCGCTTTGTTGAGGCTGAAAACGGCGAATACTATCAGCTGAGCGATGGTTCTTATGCGCTGGCAGATGAGAATACCGCCGCGCAGTACAAGCGATATAACCTTGTGAGCTTCAGCGAGTGGGTGGTTGTCGGCGAAACCCAGGTGGAAGCGACTGCCTATGTTGATGAGAATGGTATTGTCAAGTTCACCGGCCTGGGCGAGGGTACGTATGAGCTCACAGAGCTTGTTGCTCCGGATGGCTATAACCTGCTGAAGGAGCCGATTGAGGTTACGATTACCTGCGTGGAGCCGGGAACGATCACCAGCGGTAAGGAAGAGGCGACGTGGACTGTCACGGCCGGCGGAAATGCTGTTGTGCTCGATGAGGAGGATAATCACTTTGCGTTTGACGTGGAGAACCAGAGCGGTATCCAGCTGCCGGAAACCGGCGGCATCGGCACGACCCTGTTCTATGTGATCGGCGGCGCGCTGGTGGCTGCGGCTGTTGTGCTGCTGGTGACCAAGAAGCGCATGAAGTCGATGGAATAATCCGTTCGTCGATTTCCGATGTAACTGTTGAATGATGCTGCCGTGTCGGGGCAGGGGGGATAAGCCCCCCTCCCCGATGCGGGAGCAGTAAGGAGAATTCTGCGTGAAGCAAAAGAATAGTTTAACGACCATTCTGCTGGTCATCGTCCTTCTTGCAGGATTGTCCTTGCTGCTGTATCCTTCCGTCAGCGACTATTGGAATTCTTTCCATCAGTCGCAGGTGATCGCACAGTATGCTGAGCAGCTGGTCGATCTGGATCAGGAGCGATACGCGGGATTGATGGACGAGGCCCGCGCGTATAACGCTTCGCTCGTCGGCCGCAGGAATGATTATCTGCTCACCGATGCGCAGAAGGTCGCCTACGAGGAGCTGCTCAATGTTTCCGGTGTCGGCGCGATGGGCTATATCGAAATTCCTGCGATCAACTGCACCCTCCCGATTTATCACGGTACTGCGCCCGCCGTGCTTCAAATCGCCATCGGCCATCTGGAATGGACCAGCCTGCCCGTCGGCGGCGAAGGTACGCATTGCGTGCTCTCCGGTCATCGCGGCCTGCCCAGCGCGAAGCTCTTTTCGGATCTGGATAAGCTGGTCGTCGGCGATCTGTTCATGCTGCGCATCCTCGATGAAATCCTGACCTACGAGGTCGATCAGATCCTGATCGTCGAGCCACATGAAACGAAATCCCTGCTCATTGAGGAAGGCAAGGACTACTGTACGCTGGTCACCTGTACGCCCTATGGCATCAATACCCACCGGCTGCTCGTGCGCGGCCATCGTGTGGAGAATGTCGCGCAGGCCAAGAAAATCCGCATTACCTCCGACGCCATGCAGATTGAGCCGCTGCTTATCGCGCCCATTGTCGCCGCGCCGATGCTGCTGATCCTGCTGATCATGGTGATGCTTCCCCAGAAACCCAAACACCACTACCGGAGAGATGATCGATATGACGAGATTGATTAAATGGATGGCTGTGCTAATGTGTATGCTTGCGCTTTTTGCGCCCATGCATGCGTTTGCGCAGATGGATACGTCCAGACCGGTCAGCCTGACGCTGTCGTTTCAGCGGGGCAATCTGGCGCTGAAAGATGCGCAGTTTGATCTGTTTCATGTCGCCGGTGTGGACGTCTATGGTACGTTGTCCCCGGTCAGCCCGTTTGATCAGTATCGTCTCGATTACAGCCCGGAGAACTGGATGCTGATCGCGCCGACGCTGGAGGGCATCGTCTTCCGCGATGGTATTGAGCCGACGCGCAGCGGAAAGACGGACGAACAGGGCATGATAGGCTTTGATCAGCTTGCGCATGGCGTGTATCTGGTCATTGGCCATCGCCATGAGCAGGATGGCATGGTTTACGATATCCAGCCGTTCCTGCTTGCGCTGCCGAGCACGTCGCCGGATACGCATGAATGGCTTTATGACGTGACTGTGCGTCCGAAGTATGTGACCTGGCCGGATAAGCCGTGTCCGCCGCTCACCCGCAAGGTGCTCAAGGCATGGAACGACGAGGGCTATGAGTGGCTGCGCCCGGAGAAGATCACGGTGCATCTGCTCAAGGACGGCGAAATCGCAGATACCGTCGAGCTGTCCGCAGAAAACAACTGGCGCTATTCGTGGACGGACCTGAGCAGCGAGTATGATTGGGTCGTCGTGGAGGAAGCGCTGCCGGATTATACGACGGTTGTCGTGCAGCAGGGCATCACATTCCTGATGACCAATACCTATGTCACGCCGACGCCCACGCCGGTGCCGCCCCCGACACCGACGCCCACGCCGACACCGACGCCCACGCCGACACCGACGCCCACGCCGGTGCCGACGGCTACGCCGGTGCCGACAGCTACGCCGGTGCCGACGGCCACGCCGGTTCCGACAGCTACGCCGGTTCCGACAGCTACGCCGGTGCCGACAGCTACGCCGGTGCCGACGGCCACGCCGGTGCCGACGGCTACGCCGGTTCCGACAGCCACGCCGGTGCCGACGGCCACGCCGGTGCCGACAGCCACGCCGGTGCCGACGGCTACGCCCAAGTCGACAGCTACGCCTAAACCAACGGCTACGCCTTATAACGGCGGCGGCTCGGGTTCGTCGAGCACGCCGACCCCGACGCCTACGCCGACCCCGACGCCTACAATTTGCCCGGACTGCACGCCCACTCCGACGCCTGTGATCACGCCTATGCCCACGCCGACGCTCCCGCCGAAGCTGCCGCAGACGGGTCAGGTCTGGTGGCCGGTGCCGCTGCTGATTTCCGGCGGAATAGTGCTGATTCTGCTCGGTGTGGTTCGCCGCAGAGGTGACGAGTATGAGGGGTAAGCGCGGAAGCCTCCTGATCGCCTCCGGCTTGCTGCTTATTCTTGGCGCGTTTGTGCTGTCGGGATATAATCTCTACGATGATTATCGCGCGCAAAGCGCCCTGCAGGAAACGATGGATACCCTCCTCGTACTCGTTGAGGATGAACGTCCGGCGGAACTGAAGAACCCGCCGCCTCAAGCGGCGGATGCGCCGGGCTTTGCGCATCAGGAAGAGCAGCAGGCGCTGCCCGTCATTGAGGCGATTGAGGAGACGGTTTCTGAGCTTGTGCAGGAGATTGCTGCCGCTGTGCCGGTGTTGTCCGGGGCGACAGATACGCCTGTGCCGCCCATGTCAACTGCCACGCCTGTACCGGTAGCTGCTTCCGCTGCGCCCGCACAGCCGGTTGCCGTCATACAGGCAGACCCGATCGCCGCGCCGGTTCCAACTGTCGCCGATCCTGCGCAGACTGCTGCTGTGACCATCATGCCGACGGCTGTGCCGCAGCAGGAAGCGCAGCCTTCGTTCGCGCCGCAGCAGCTGCCGCCCGATCCCATGGCGGGTGGCGCTGTGGAGACGGAGATCGAGATACCGGATTTCATTCTCAATCCGCAGATGCCCATGCCGGTGCTGCGCAATGGGGGATATGAGTACATCGGCGTTCTGAGCATCCCGGGTCTTGGGCTGGAGCTGCCGATCATGGACGACTGGGACTATAAGCGCCTGAAGATCGCACCCTGCCGCTTCACAGGCTCGGCGTATACGAATAATCTGGTTATCGCCGCGCACAATTATAAGGCGCATTTCGGCAGCCTGAAGGAACTGGATATGGGCAGCCGTGTCATCTTCACGGATGCGGACGGCAACGAGTTCATCTATGCGGTGGTGCTGTGCGAGACCCTGAAGCCGGGCCATGTGCTTGAGATGGCGGACAGCGAGTTTGGTCTGACGCTGTTCACCTGCACGCTCGGCGGCGCCAATCGTGTGACGCTGCGCTGCGAGCTGATCGGCGGCGACTGGCGCGATTATGAAGGGATGCTGTAAAAGCGCGCAAGCGAACATCAAACGCTGATTTCGAAAGAAGTCGGCGTTTTCTTTTTTCCGGGGATGTAAAATATGTTTGCTGCAGCGCTGTTTTGCGGTATGATAGAAGCAGAAGAATCATTCTGAATCGCTGAATGCGCGGAGGAAACACCATGAAATTCACGAATGGATGCTGGCTGATGCAGGAGGGCGTGGGCTGCTTTTCTCCTGCGCATGTGTATGCTGCGGATGTGGGCGAGGAGCGCGTGCGTCTGCTTTGCCCGACGTCGCGGATTCGCTCGCGCGGCGATACGCTCGGCGGGATCAACCTGACGATCGAGATCACGGCGCCGATGGAGGGCGTGCTGCGCGTGCGTATGACGCATCACGCAGGCATGCAGGAGAAGGGGCCGGCATTTGAGCTTAATCTCCCGGAGAAGGGTGTGCTGCGTGCGCAGGAAACGCCGGACCGCGTGATGGCATGCAGCGGCAGTCTGCGCGCCGAGATCGACCGGGAAACAGCGGAGATCACATTCTATCGCGGAGAGGAAAAGCTTACCCGAGGCGCACAGGGCGACCATGCCTATGTGAAAACTGGCTGGGCGGGCATGGCCTATGACCACGGCAGCGCCAATGCGCATATGCGCGGCCAGCTGGATCTTGGTGTGGGCGAGCTGATCTATGGCCTCGGCGAGCGCTTCGGTGCGTTTGTCAAAAACGGCCAGAGCGTGGAGATATGGAATCAGGATGGCGGCACGTCGACGGAGCAGGCGTACAAGAACATCCCGTTCTATCTGTCCAATAAGGGTTACGGCGTGTTTGTCAATCATCCGGAGCGCGTTTCCTTTGAGGTAGGCTCGGAGCTGGTCTCCAAGGTCAGCTTTACCGTGTCGGGCGAATCGCTGGATTATTTCCTCATCGACGGACCGACGATGAAGGATGTGCTCGTTCGCTATACGGACCTGACCGGCAAGCCGTCTCTGCCCGCGCCGTGGACGTTCGGGTTGTGGCTGTCTACGTCGTTTACCACCAATTACGACGAGCAGACGGTCACCGGCTTTGTCGACGGCATGCTTTCGCGCGGGATTCCGCTTTCCGTGTTTCATTTTGACTGCTTCTGGATGCGCGGTTTTTCCTGGTGTGATTTTCTCTGGGATCCGGCGGTGTTCCCGGATCCCAAGGGCATGCTGGCACGCCTGAAAGCAAAGGGTCTCAAAATCTGTGTGTGGATCAACAGCTATGTGGGCCAGGAGTCCGCGCTGTTTGAGGAAGGAAAAGAAAAGGGATTCTTCCTCAGGCGCGCAAACGGCGACGTCTGGCAGTGGGATATGTGGCAGCCGGGGCTGGCGATCGTCGACTTTACCAATCCCGATGCGCGTGCCTGGTACGCCCGGAAGCTGGAGGCGCTGCTGGATATGGGGGTGGACTGCTTCAAGACGGACTTCGGCGAGCGCATCCCAACCGACGCGGTGTACTTCGACGGCAGCGATCCGCAGAAGATGCACAATTACTACACCTATCTCTACAACAAGACGGTGTATGATCTGCTGGTCAGAAAGCGGGGCAGGGAAGAGGCCATCCTCTTTGCGCGCTCGGCGACGGCAGGCTGCCAGAAATTCCCGGTGCACTGGGGCGGAGACTGCTGGAGCACCTATGAGGCCATGCAGGAGAGTCTGCGCGGCGGTCTTTCGCTGACCAGCTCGGGCTTCGGCTTCTGGAGTCATGATATCGGCGGATTCGAGCGCCGCTCCACGGCCGACGTCTACAAGCGCTGGTGTGCCTTTGGTTTGCTTTCAACCCATTCGCGACTGCACGGCTCGGACTCCTATCGCGTGCCGTGGCTCTATGACGAGGAAGCGGTGGCTGTCCTGCGCCGCTTCACACGCCTGAAAGCGCGGCTGATGCCGTATCTGTATGCCTGTGCGGTGGAAACATCAAAAACTGGCGTGCCGATGATGCGGTCCATGGCGCTGGAATTCCCGCAGGACAGAAACTGCGATTACCTGTGCGGTCAGTATATGCTGGGCGAAAACCTGCTCGTATCGCCGGTGATGAACGAAAAGGGCATGGCGCAGTACTATCTGCCGGAGGGAACATGGACCAATGTGCTCACAGGAGAGATGCGTGAGGGCGGGCGCTGGGTACAGGAGCATCACGATTATATGTCCATCCCGCTCTATGCCCGTCCGGGCAGCATCGTGGCCTTCGGCGCACAGGATGACGGCGTGCTCTACGATTATGCATACCATGCTGAGTATCGGGTATATGCGCTCGGTGAGGGGGAGGAGGCAAGCGCGAGGGTCTATGGCATGGATCGCGCGCTGGACGCTGTGCTCATCGTGCGACACAGAAAAGACCGCTATGCAATCGACTACCGGGGCGAAAAACCGTGCAGCATCGTGATTGCGGAGCGCGGCAGTGAAAAGCGCATTGCGCTTGAGGGTGCAGGCGCGTATCATCTGGATGTGTGATCGCAGGAAATAAGAGATGAAGCGGTTTCAGATTTCGCTTCTGGGTCGGGGCTATTGCTGATCGCTCTGGCGCTGAACCGGCATCAAATATGAATGGACAAATATGAATGGACAAAGCGGGAATTTACAGCAAAATTGTACATTGCGGACGTTCTGCAACAACTGCGCTGCATATATTATGATTTGTTCATGTACATATTACGTCAATTTCACAACAACTTTGCCATTTTTCCATTTACATATCTGAACATTTACGCTATAATTTAACTAACGACGTACTGACGGCGCTTGTCAGTATGAAAACAGACATTTGAAAAGGAGAGACCACCATGAAGAAGTACCTTGCGCTGATGCTGGCCCTGGTCCTGACCCTCTCTCTCAGCTTCGCGATCGCTGAGAATCCGGACGAATTCTACCTCGACATCAAGTTCTCTAACGTCTTCCAGCCGACCGAGTGGAACTACAAGGCTTCCCAGAAGCTCGCTGAAATGATCACCGAGCGCACCGAGGGCCACATCAACGTGACCTACTACGGCCAGAACGAGCTCGACTGCTACGCCGACTCCGTCACCCAGGCTGCCAACGGCTCCCTGTGGATGGGTCTGGAAGAGCCGTCCCTGTTCGCTGACTATGTCGGCGACGCTGCCGTGCTCATCGGCCCGATGCTCTACAGCTCTGACGCTGAGTACAACTACGTGATGGAGTCCGATATCGTCGCTGACGTTATCGCCCGTCTGGCTGAGGAGAACATCCACATTCTGGATACCCACTACTCCTTCGGCTTCCGCTCCGTCGTCACCAACCGTGACATCTACACCCCGGCTGATCTGAACGGCGTCAAGATGCGTGCGACCTCTTCCGCGCTGTTCACCAAGACTCTGGAGTGCATGGGCGCTGTCCCGAACCCGATGTCCTTCACCGAGTGTCTGTCCGCCATCTCCTCCGGCGTGGTTGAGGGCTTCGAAGGCTCCACCTCCACCCTGGCTGGCGCCGGCGCTCCGTACGAGCTCGTCAAGAAGGTCGCTCTGACCAACCACCTGATCGCCACCCGTTGGCTGTTCATGCCGGAAGACCTCTATCAGTCCATCCCGGAGAAGTGGCGCAACATCATCGACGAGTGCGCTGTTGAGTGCGGCATGTGGGAGCAGACCATGTGCGCCGAGGACGAGGCTGCCCAGATCGCGATGCTCAAGGAGCATGGCGTGACCTGGAACGAGGTTGACCTCGATGCCTTCACCGCCGCCTGCGCGCCGGTGTATGACTGGATCGTTGAAGAGTACGGCGCTGATCCGGAGCTCAAGGACAAGCTGGTCAAGCTGGTTCAGGACTTCCGCGCGGCTCAGTAATCTCTTACTGAAGCGTTCAGTCTGATTTGTAAGTAATCATACCAACGGGGCTGCCCGGGGATTCCTCTGGCAGTCCCTGTTGGTATCATCGCGGGTTATCGCCTGCGCACGAGATTCATAAGAGGTTTGATTCAATGAAGAACAAGATCACACTGAAAACGATTCTGACAAACCTCGACGCCATCATCACCGCATCGACGCTTTCCATCTGCGTCGTGCTGGTCAACGCGAACGTCATCATGCGCTACTTCTTTAACAACCCGATCCACTGGGCGGAGGAAGTGGTTACCAGTCTCTTTGTCTGGACTGTCTTTATCGGCAGCGCGTATGCCTACCGCAAGCATTCTCATCTTGGCGTCGATATCCTTGTCAACGCTTTCCCGCCGAAGGTCAAGAAGGTCGTTAAGGCCGTCATGTCCGTGGTTGAGCTCCTGGTTCTGATCATGCTGACCGTCATCAGCTCTCAGTATGTGTATCATCTGATCTTCAACCGTACCGGCAAGCTCAAGGTTGTCATGACCGATCTTCTGCGTATTCCCAAGTGGTGGACCGGCATTGCCGTGCCGATCGGCTTCGGTCTCTCGGCGATCTATTCCATTTACTTCATCGTCAAGAACGTGCGTGCCTATCTGGACGCTAAGAGGGGAGCGGTGAAAGAATGACGCTGACATTCCTTGATATCGTTCCGATTATCCTGGTGTTCATCTTCTACTTCTTCGGCATGCCGATCGTGTACTCTCTGTTCGGCTCCACGTTCTTCTATTTCCTGTTCATCGACACCACCTCCCAGCCGTGGCTGATCCTGCAGAAGGTCATGAACTCGACGCAGTCTTTCTCCATGCTGGCGATTCCGTTCTTCATCATGTCCGGCTCCGTCATGAACTTCGGCGGCATTGCGGATAAGATGATGGATTTCTGTGAATGCGTCACCGGTCATATGCATGGCGGTCTGGCGCAGGTCAACGTGCTTCTGTCCATGCTCATGGGCGGCTGCTCCGGCTCGGCCAATGCCGACTGCGCCATGCAGTCCAAGATGCTGGTTCCGGAGATGGAGAAGCGTGGTTATTCCAGGGCGTTCTCTGCTGCGATCACCGCTGCGTCCTCCGCTGCGACGCCGGTTATCCCGCCGGGAGTTAACCTGATCGTCTTCACGCTCATCGCGCAGGCGTCTCTGGGCCGCACGTTTGCTGCGGGCTATGTGCCGGGCATCCTGATGTCCATTTCGATGATGATCACCACAGCGATCATCGCGCGCAAGCGCAATTATCCGAGAACGCGCGACAAACTGCCGCCGTTCAAGGAGATCCTCAGACAGGCGATCATTTCCTTCTGGGGCCTGTTCTTCCCGTTCGGCATCATCCTGGGCATGCGCTTTGGCATGTTCACGCCGTCTGAGGGCGGTGCGTTCGCCGTTCTGTATTGCTTCGTGATCGGCAAGTTCGTCTATAAGAAGCTGAGCTTCCGCCAGCATCTCATTCCGATCCTGCTGGATACCATCGCCGGCACGTCTTCCGTCGTTCTGATCATGGTTTCCGCGAATGTCTTCGGCAACTACATGTCCTGGGTCAATCTGCCCAAGATTGTTGCTGCGGCCATTCTGGACATGACTACCAACAAGTATGTGTTCATGATGCTGTGCAACGTCGTGCTCCTGATCATGGGCATGTTCCTGGAAGGCGGCGCTGCGCTGATGATCATCACGCCGCTGCTGCTGCCGGTTGCTCTGCAGCTTGGCATCAACGTCTATCACTTCGGTCTCGTCGCGCTGGTCAATATCATGATCGG
>SVGO01000034.1:14868-25455 GCA_015056305.1 Clostridiales bacterium
TTACTCCGCCGTTCGGCTCCATGATGTTCACGACCTGCGGTATCACCGGCTGTAAGATTTCGGACTTCCTCAAAGAGGTTTGGCCGTACATTCTGTGCTTGTTCGCCGTGCTGATGCTGCTGACCTTCTGCCCGACGCTGATCACCATCGTTCCGGACCTGATTTACGGCCCAGGCTAATCAGGCTGAATTCCAAAAAACTGTCGCCTGATAAGCTGAGAGGTTCGAATACGGGCCTCTCAGCTTTTTTGACAGATCGCAAAACAGGAGTTTTCTATGATTCACTACAACGTCACCATGCAGCATACCGAGCATACCTTTGAAAAGCTGGCGCATATGCAGTATGACCTGTTCTGCAGAGGAAACCTGATTGCACGCACAATGCTGGGCATGGCTGCAGTCGTGTTTGGCGTTGTGAATCTCGGCAGCTGGTGGGGTGTGCTGCTCATCGCGTATGGCAGTTTTCTGGCTACTGGCAAGTACAATTCAGCCAATCATACCGCTCATAAGCTGGCGAAGCAGATCAAGGATTCCGGCATGGATTTTCCGGCGTCCAGGTATGTGTTCCGTGAAAATGCAGTGGAGATCATTCCACTGCCGGAAAACACGAACGGCGTGCCGCTGATGTATAAGGAAATCTATCGCCTTGGCGAGGATCTGGAGAATTTCTATATGTTCCGCGATCAGTATGGCGGATATGTGATTCCTAAAGCAGAGCTGGGGGAGAAGGAAGGGGACTTCCGTGTGTTTCTGGAGAAGAAAACGGGACAGTCCTTCCATGCGCAGATGTCCCCGCTGCTCAAGCTCCTGAGAAAGAAAACCACACAGAAGACCCAGTGAAGTGATGTTAAAATGCATTATGCAAAGGAGAATACCAACATGCGCGATATTATTGTAATCGGCGCTGGCGTGTCCGGCTGCGCAATTGCGCGTGAGCTGTCCCGCAAGAAGGCCGATGTGCTGGTCGTCGAGCGTGAAGAGGACGTCTGCTGCGGCACGACGAAAGCCAACAGCGCAATCGTCCATGCGGGCTATGACGCGGCGAACGGCAGCCTGATGGCCAAGCTCAACGTCGAAGGCAGCCGCATCATGCCGGGCCTGGCGAAGGAGCTGGATTTCCATTACATCCAGAACGGCAGCCTCGTCGTCATGCTCAGTGAGGAGGACCGTCCCAACCTCGTTAAGCTCTATGAAAACGGCGTGAAGAACGGCGTTGAGGGTCTGCGCATCATCGAGCGCGACGAACTTGTTGCCATGGAGCCCAACATCAGCGATAACGCTGTGGCTGCGCTGTACGCGCCGACCGGCGGTATCGTCTGCCCGTTCGGCCTGACCTTTGCGCTCGCAGAGAATGCGGCAAAGAACGGCGTTGAGTTCAAGTTTGATACCGTCGTCACGGGTCTTACCCAGATCGAAGGCGGCTGGGTTGTGCATACCAATCAGGGAGATCTCGAGGCGAAGGTAGTCGTCAACGCCGCCGGCGTCTATTCTGATGTGATCCACAACATGGTCTCCGACGAGCGCATGAAGATCACTCCGCGCCGCGGCGATTACTTCCTGCTGGACCGCACCACCGGCGGCCATGTCAAGAATACGATCTTCCAGCTGCCGGGCAAGTTCGGCAAGGGCGTGCTCGTTGCGCCGACCGTCCACGGCAACACCATCGTCGGCCCGACGGCCATCGACATGGACGAGAGCAAGAAGGAAGCGACCAACACCACCAAGGAAGGCCTCGATGAGGTTCGCGAAAAGTGCGGCCTGGCCGTCAAGAACGTGCCGCTGCGCCAGGTGATCACCAATTTCGCCGGTCTGCGCGCGCATGAGGCCCGCCATGACTTCTTCATCGGCGAGGTGAAGGATGGCTTCGTCGACTGCGCCGCGATCGAGTCTCCGGGCCTGTCCAGCGCTCCGGCGATCGGCAAGATGGTGGCGGGTATTGTCACCGATATCCTCGGCCTGGAGGATGATCCGACCTTCGACGGTACCCGCAAGGGCATCCTCGATCCCAAGAGCCTCAGCTTTGAGGATCGCGCCAAGCTCATCAAGGAGAACCCGGCTTACGGCACCGTCATCTGCCGCTGCGAGACCATCACTGAGGGCGAGATCATCGACGCCATCCGCCGCGTGCCGGGCGCCAAGAGCCTGGACGGCGTGAAGCGCCGCACCCGCGCCGGCATGGGTCGCTGCCAGGGCGGCTTCTGCAGCCCGCGCGTCATGGAGATCCTCATGCGTGAGCGCTGCGTGGATATGAACGACATCACCAAGTCCGGCTACGGCTCCGAGCTGATCGTCGGAACGAACAAGGACAAGATTTAAGGAGGGGTAGCCATGAGAGAGTATGAACTTGTCATTATCGGCGGCGGCCCCGCCGGTCTGGCGGCCGCTGTGGCTGCGCGCAAGGCCGGTATTCAGGATATCCTGATCCTTGAGCGCGACAATGAGCTCGGTGGCATTCTCAACCAGTGTATCCACAACGGCTTCGGCCTGCATACCTTTAAGGAGGAGCTGACCGGTCCGGAGTATGCCGGCCGCTTCATCGCGCAGGTGGAAGAGCTGGGCATCGAGTATAAGCTGAACACCATGGTTATGGATCTGGCTGCGGACAAGACCGTGACCGCCATGAACCGCGAGGACGGCCTGTTCCAGCTCCATCCCAAGGCGGTCATTCTCGCTATGGGCTGCCGCGAGCGTCCGCGCGGCGCACTGAGCATCCCGGGCTATCGTCCGGCCGGCATCTATACCGCCGGCACCGCGCAGCGCCTGGTCAATATGGAAGGCTTCATGCCCGGCCGTAAGGTTGTCATCCTCGGTTCCGGCGATATCGGCCTGATCATGGCCCGCCGCATGACGCTCGAGGGCGCCGAGGTCAAGGTTGTTGCCGAGCTCATGCCGTATTCCGGCGGCCTCAAGCGAAACATCGTGCAGTGCCTGGACGACTATGGCATCCCGCTCAAGCTGAGCCATACCGTCGTGGACATCAAGGGCAAGAAGCGCGTGGAAGGCATCACGCTGGCCAAGGTTGACAACGGCCGCCCGATCCCGGGCACCGAAGAGTTCTACGAGTGCGACACGCTGCTGCTCTCCTGCGGCCTGATCCCGGAGAACGAGCTCAGCCGCAGCGCCGACGTGGAGCTCAGCCCGCTGACCAACGGACCGCTGGTCGGCGAAGACCTGCAGACCAATATCCCCGGCATCTTCGCTGCGGGCAACGTGCTGCACGTGCATGACCTGGTGGACTTCGTTTCCGAGGAGGCCGGCGCGGCCGGCCGCCATGCCGCTGCCTTTATTCAGGGCGGCTGCAAGGCCGAGGCGGCGAAGGAACTCAAGGTCGTCTGCGAGGGCGGCGTGCGCTACAGCGTGCCGGTTCGCATTTGTCCGGCCCATCTGGCGGATGACGCGCTGGTCACCCTGCGCTTCCGCGTGGCCAATGTCTTCAAGAATAAGAAGATCGTCGTGTACGCCGGCGAGGACGTCATCTTCAGCAAGAAGCGTCCGGTTCTCGCTCCGGGTGAGATGGAGACCGTGATTCTCAAGGCGAAGGTGCTCAAGGAGCACGCTGATCTGGACCACATCACCGTGACGCTGGAGGAGGCATAAGCATGAATACCGTGAATCTGATTTGTATCGGCTGCCCGCTTGGCTGTCCTCTGACGGTGGAGATGGAAGCGGGTGAAGTGAAGACCGTCGCCGGCAACACCTGCCCGCGCGGTGTCGCCTACGCAAAGAAGGAGCTGACCAACCCGACCCGCATCGTCACCAGCACGGTGCGCGTAGCGGGCGGAAAGCTGGCCATGGTTTCCGTGAAGACCGAGAGCGATATCCCGAAGGGCAAGATCTTCGAGTGCGTGAAGGCGCTCAAGGACGTCGAGATGATTGCCCCGGTGAAGATCGGCGATATCGTCATCGAGAATGTTGCGGGCACCGGCGTGAACGTCATCGCCACCAAGAACGTGTAACCGGCACATTCCCGGCAGCGCTGCAGACCAGGGCATTGCATGTCTTGCGGCGCTGTTGGAGGGATCAGTGCTTTGGCTAAGTAACTTCAGAATAAGCGGAAGCCGGACGTTTTGCGCCCGGCTTCTGCGCCATCGGGAGGAAAATGATGACTGAAAAGAATCCTCCGGTCGTGTATGTCAACGGCATGACCGATGAACAGATCCGCGAACGCCTGTCCGGCATTCGCTGCTTCCTGCTGGATATGGACGGCACGTTCTATCTGGGCGATAAGCTGATTGAGGGCTCGCTGGATTTCCTTGCCGCGCTCAAACGCACCGGCAGAACGGCCCGCTTCCTCACCAATAATTCCAGCAAGTCCGCTTCCGTGTATAAGAAGAAGCTGGAGAAGATGGGCGTGGAGGAAGAGTATCGTGACGTGATGTCCTCCGGTCATGCGACAGCGCACTACTGCCTGCAGCATTTCCCAGGCAAGAAGTGCTATCTGCTGGGCAATCCGATGCTGCGCGAAGAGATGGTCTCCATGGGTCTGGAGCTCACCGAGGATGACGCGGACTACGTGATCGTTGCCTTCGATACCACGCTGGACTATGCCAAAATGTGCAAGGTCTGCGATTATATCCGCTATGGCAAGCCGTACATCGCGACCCATCCGGATTATAACTGCCCGACTGAGACCGGCTTCATCCCGGATATGGGCGCGATCATGGCGTTCATCGAGGCGAGCACGGGCCGCAAGGCGGACGTGATCCTCGGCAAGCCGTATAAGGGCATCGTCGATGAGGCGCTGATGCGCACGGGCTTCAAGCTCGAGGAGATGGCGATGGTCGGCGACCGCCTGTATACCGACGTCGCGACCGGCGTGAACCACGGTATGACGGGCATCCTTGTGCTCTCCGGCGAGGCGGATATGGATACTGTTGCCAATTCCGACGTCGAGCCGCACCTGATCTTCGGTAAGCTCGCCGATATGATCCCGTATCTGTAACCCCCTCAAGTATAGACGACATAGCGTTTGCGGGTGGAGACCTCATCCGGCTGCCTCATTGGGCAGCCACCTTCCCCATAGGGGAAGGAAAGTATGCTTAAACCGCCGCGAAGCGAAGAAGGGGTCTGGGGATGAAATCCCCAGGCAGGTCTGGGCGGCAGCCCAGCGTTCTCTAAAAAGGTACCCCCCGGAACGCTGTTCCGGGGGGTTTCATATGTGTTTTGCTGTTACTTGCTGCCAAAGCTCTCCACGCCGCGCAGGAGCTCGAGCTCGCGGATGTCGCGCGCGTCGGTGAAGGCGGAGCGGGAGAGGAGCGCGCCGGAGCGCCAGTAGAGGCAGACGTAAGGGATGTCCTGCTCAAACTGATCCTGAATCAGGCTCATGGCGTTCTGATAATCGTCCGGCGTGACGCTGGTGCGCAGCTGGGTGAGCAGACCGTTCATGTCGTCATTGCGATAGCGCGTGTAGTTGCAGCTGGCGGTTGAGGTCAGCGTAAAGCCCGGGTCCGGGCCGATGTCGAAATTGAATGCTGCCAGCGCGAGGGAATAGTCGCCGCTGCGCAGTTTGGTGATCACGTCGTTTCGCGACCACGTGGCGACGTAGGCCGGAATGCCGACGGCTTTGAGCTGCTCAGCGATCTTGTTGGCGGCGTTGGTGCGCACGGTCGAACCGGGCTCGTCGTAGACCAGGATGCGGAAGGATTCCATCGCCTTGCCGTCCTTGTAGCGCTTGCCGTCGTCCGCCATCTTCCAGCCTGCCTGATCGAGCAGTGACTCCGCCATCAGCGGGTCGTACACGTCGCGGATGGTCGACTCGTTGGACACCCAGGTTCCCGGGGGAACCGGCGTGTAGGCGATGGTCGCCATGCCCTGATAGACGGAGGAGATCAGCTCGCTGCGGTTGATCGCATAGGAGATCGCCTCGCGGACGAGGTTTTTGCCGCTTTCGTCGCTCTTGAGGTATTTGTAGGCGCGGTTCATGAGCAGCACTTCCAGTTGGCGCGTGCGCGCGGAGAGCGAGAAGGAGCTCAGCGAACCGGAATAGCGCGAGGCATTGATCGAGCGGGTCATGGCGACGTCCACATCCTGCGCGTCAAAGGCGCCCAGTGCCTTCTCAGAGTCCTTGTAGATGCTTGCGCGGATATTGGTCACCTGCGGCGCACGCTTCCACCAGCCCTTGTTGGAGACGAGCCAGATGGCGCTGCCGCGCTCGTAGCCGTCATAGGCGTAGGGGCCGGTGCCGGAAGGCATTGCATTGGCAACTTCGCTCGCTGGGAGGATCGGGAAGGTGAGCGCGTAGAGCGAGCCGTAGCTTGCACGGCGCAGGCGGAAGAGGATTGTGCGGTCATCCTCTGCCTCCCAGGACTGGACGGAATAAAACGTCGAGTAATACAGACCGCGGTCGGCCAGAGCGTATTCGGAATTGAGATCGCTGTCAAAGCCGGAAAGTTCGTACATGTAATCCAGCGTGGCAACGACGTCGTTCGCTGTCAGCTTCTGGCCGTTGTGGAAGGTGACGTCGTCGCGCAGCGTCACGCGCAGACGACGGCCATCGCTGATGAACTCGTAGGAATAGGCGAGCTCTGGCTGGGGAACGTAGTTGTCGTCCATGGCGAAGAGCCCCTCGTACACCAGATCCAGCACGCTGACCACGTCGCGCTGATTGAGCTCCAGCGGACGCAGTTCCAGATCATCCGTGGCGACGATCGCGCAGGAAAGATAGCTTGGTGCGGCGGAAAGTGCCAGCACAGGACACAGTACGAGCACACAGGCAAGCAGCACGGCAGAGAGATGAACAATTCTTGATTTGCGCATAGGCGAAGACTCCTTTATGCGCCGGCAGGCTCCGGCGTGGGCACAGGAAAGTAGTATTTGCGATAGACGTCGCGCGCACGCAGCACACGGGAGGCATAGGCGGCGGTATCCTGCATCGGGATGACGTCGAGGGTGACGCCGTCGCTTGAGTATTCGGGATTCTTCAGCCAGGCGTCCACGTTGCCCTGGCCGGCATGATAGGCGCAGATGATCTTGGTTGCATCCCCGCCAAAGCGGCGGGAGAGATAGCCCAGATACCAGGCGCCAAAGCGGATGTTTGTTTCGGCGTCGTAGAGCAGATCAAACGAGTAGGTCGCGTTGTCCTCGTCCAGCTTGTGGGCAACCCATTCGGCGGTGTCCTCCATAAGCTGCATCAGGCCGCGCGCGCCGAGACGGCTTTCTGCCTGTGGATTGAAGCTTGATTCGCACAGGATCACGGCGGCAACCAGCGCGGGATCCAGATCCTGCGCAAGCGCGTACTGCGTGACCAGACCGGCATATTCCAGCGGATGCTGCGCTCGCTCAGCGGCCTCTGCCTCCAGTCGGCGACGCTCCTCCTGCTGGGCCAGATAGCTGCGCGTGATCCCCACGGCAGAGGTCAGAAAGACGGAAACGCAGATCACGATGAGCACGATGCGCACGGGCGTGGGGATGCGCTCGAAGATCGAGCCGTCCAGCGCGCGATCGATGCGCGCGGCCGCGCGGGCGCGTTTGGTTCGCCGCTGCGGCGGCTTGCGCTTTGTGCCCTGTGCCTGATATGCAGGCCGCTCAGGAGATTTCTGTGTCACGGGCGCATCCTGGGGGATATCCTGCGGCACGCGCCGCCTGCGCTGGGGAGAGGGGGATGGGGTGTTCATGCTTTCCTCCTTGGAAAGATGGATTGGATCAGTGCGCGCACCTGGGCCTGTGTGTTTTCGATGGGGCCGTTCGTGTCGATCACCGCGTCGGCGAGCGCGCATTTGTCCGTCAGCGGCATCTGCGCGTCGATGCGGCGGATGGCCTCCTCGCGGGACAGACCATCGCGCATGCAGATCCGGGCGATCTGCTCGCTCAGCGGCACGCTGACGACCCAGACCCGATCAAACATATGCGCCATATCGCATTCATACAGCAGAGGCACGTCGCCAATGACGAGCGTATCCGGCGTGTCGTGCGCCGCAAGCTCAGATTCGATGGTGGAGATGATCAAGGGATGCAGAATGGCATTGAGTTGTGCGCGCTTTTGCGTGTCGCCGAAAACCACGCTGCCCAGGGCGCGACGGTCAAGGATATCGCCGTCAAACACGGCGTCGCCGAAGGCCGTACGAATCGTGCCCAGCGCCGCGCCGCCGGGCGCGGTGAGGCTATGCGAGATGGCGTCTGCATCGACGACATGATAGCCCAGCGATCGCAGATAGCCGCTCACCGTGCTCTTGCCGCAGGCGATGGATCCCGTCAGTCCGATTTTCATAGATGCATGTTCTCCTGATATGCAGACGAATCAGCAGTGTAAATCCCTGCAAACAAAACTGTAAAACTGAGGCGCGTCGCCTGCGGGCGGGACCTCATCCGTCTGTCCTTTGGACAGCCGCCTTCCCCAAAAGGGAAGGTTTGATTGGTTTCTTCAAACAGCCGCGAAGCGAAGAAGGGGTTCGGGGACAATGTCCCCGAGCAGGTCCGGGCGGCAGCCCGGCGTAATCCCGTCACTTCGTATCGTACCACGATCTTCCGGCGTGCACGTCCGCGATCAGCGGCACGCGCAGCTGTGCCGCGCCCTCCATGCATTCGCGCAGGAGCTGCTCGACAGCCTGCTGCTCAGCAAGCGGGCATTCGACGATCAGCTCGTCGTGCACCTGCAGGATCAGCTTCGCCTGCAAGCCTTCGGCCTTGAGCCGCTCGTGCACGGCGTTCATGGCGATCTTGATGATGTCCGCCGCTGCGCCCTGAACAGGCGTGTTCATTGCGGCGCGCTCGCCGAACTGGCGGCGGTTGTAATTGGCAGAAGAAAGCTCCGGCAGCGGACGGCGGCGGCCATACATCGTTACCGAATAGCCCTCAGCCTTGCCCTGCGCGACGCAGGCGTCCATAAACTTGCGCACAGCGCCGTAGCGCTCGAAGTAGCGGTCGATGAACTCGCCGGCTTCGCGGCGGGAGATGTGCAGATTCGCTGCCAGACCAAAGTCGCTGATGCCGTAGACGATGCCGAAATTGACGGCTTTCGCGCTGGAGCGCATCTGCGGCGTGACGTCTTCCAGCGCGACGCCGTAGACCTCGGCTGCCGTGCGCGCATGGATATCCTGACCGCGATTGAACGCGTCGCACATCGCCTCGTCGCCGGAGAGATGCGCAAGCAGCCGCAGCTCGATCTGTGAATAGTCCGCATCGACAAGCACATGGTCTGGCTTTGCGATGAACGCACGGCGAATCTCGCGGCCCATCTGCGTGCGCACGGGGATGTTTTGCAGGTTCGGCTCGCTGGAGGAGATGCGGCCCGTCGCCGCGATCGTCTGATCAAACCAGCTGTGGATGCGGCCGTCGCGCCCGGTCAGGCGAAGAAGACCGTCGATGTATGTGCTGTGCAGCTTCGTCACCTGACGGTATGCGAGGATCTTGTCAATCACCGGATGCAGGCTGGAGAGCTCCTGCAGCGTCTCAGCGTCGGTGGAATAGCCGCGCTGTGTCTTCTTCTTTGCCGGCAGGCCCAGCTTGTCAAAGAGCACGGCGCCCAGCTGCTGCGTGCTGTTGAGATTAAACGACTCGCCGCCGCACAGCGCATAGATCTCCTCGCGCAGCGCAGAAATCTGGCTGCTGAACTCGGCGCCAAGGCGATGCAGCTCATCCGTGTCCACGAGGAAGCCCTCGCGCTCCATGGCATAGAGCGTCTGGGAAAGCGGCAGCTCGATGTCGCGATAAAGCGCCGTCATGCCCTGCGCATCCAGAGCGGCCAGATCGCGAAGATACTGCTCGTAAAGCGCGGCGGCATGCTCCGGCGCTTCGTATTTGCCGCTCTGCGGCGCGAGCAGATAGGCCATCAGCTGCGCGTCGTCATAGCGCGCGGTGAGCGCCACGCCCCAGCCATGCAGCTCGGTCTTGAGCCGCTTGGCGCCAAAGAGCACGAGCGCATGCTCGCCGCACAGCACGCCATCGAGCGCGTTTGCCGCGTCGACGGGATCCATGCCCTCGCCCAGAAGACCCTGCGCAAAGGGAATGACCGCGCGTCGGCCGTCGGAATCGGCCAGAGAGAAGCCGCCTTCGCCCATCATGAGCGCAAACGCGGCACTCGCCTTCGCGGCGGATACCCAGCTGCGCACGGCGTCGGCGTTTTCCAGCGATGCTTCTTCCTGCCAGACGAGAGCCGGAGTTTCCGGCTCAGCCTCGGCAGGTGCTGGCGCGTTTTCCAGCTGGCGCAGGCGCGCGATCAGGGACTTGAGCTGAAGGCGCTCGAAGATCCCGATGCCGCCCTGCATGCTGCCAAGACGGCAGTCGCTGATCGTTTCCTCAAGCGGGACATGGCGCGTAATCGTGGCGATCTTCTTGCTCATCAGGCCGGAGGTGCGGCCGGAGAGCATTTTCTCGCGCTGTTTGCCCTTGAGGTCGGTCTCGGCGTGGTCAAAGGCATTCTCGATGGTGCCATAGGCGGCAAGCAGCTTGACAGCGGTTTTCTCGCCGATGCCCGGCACACCGGGGATGTTGTCGCTCGAATCGCCCATCAGGCCCTTGAGATCGGGGATCTGATCGGGGCGCACGCCGAAGTCCTCGAGCACCTTTTCCGGCGTATAGCGCACCACGTCGCTCACGCCGCGCTTGGTGTAGAGCACATGGCTGGTTTCGCTGACCAGCTGCATGGAGTCGC
>SVGO01000035.1 GCA_015056305.1 Clostridiales bacterium
GTCGGCGTGATGTACGGCAATCCGGAGACGACGCCGGGCGGCCGCGCGCTCAAGTTCTATTCCTCCGTGCGCATCGATATCCGCCGCGGCGAGCAGCTCAAGGACGGTAGCACCGTCGTGGGCAACCGCACGAAGGCAAAGATCGTCAAGAATAAGGTCGCGCCGCCGTTCCGCGTGGCGGAGTTCGATATCCTCTATGGCGAGGGCATCAGCAAGGAAGGCAACCTGCTGGACAGCGCCGTGCAGCTGGATATCATCCATAAATCCGGTGCGTGGTTCTCTTATGGCGATCAACGTATCGGCCAGGGCCGCGAGAATACCCGCAAGTACCTTAAGGAAAATCCGACGATTGCCGCGGAGATCGACGCACTGGTGCGTGCGGAGCTGATGGGCAAGAAGGATCAGGAAGCGCCTGTGATCGAGGCGGAGGACGATGTCGATGAGTTCGACGATCTGCCGCTGCTGGGCGCGGACGACGAGTGACCCCTTCGCCTGCAGGCGAAGACCTCATCCGTCAATCCTTCGGACATCCAACCTACGGCTTCGCCTTCGGCGCTCCAATCATCCTGCATCTGCCACTGGCGGCGGATGATTTCCGCGTTCCCCATAGGGGAAGGTTTATCTGCATGGCAAACGGAGTTTGCCGACGTGCAGATGCTTCAAATTGCCGCGAAGCGTAATAGGGGTCTGGGGACAACGTCCCCAGGCAGGTTTGGGCGGCAGTCCAACGTACCCATCGTATCTTACCGTAACCCAAGCCGCAGAACCTTCTGCGGCTTCTTTTGTACAGACGACGTGAGGTGCAGCATATGACCGAAAGCGAAGCATTGGCCGTTCTCGTCTCGGCACAGTCTATCGGCTATGGCCAGCGGGAGCAGGCGCTTGAGCACGCCGGCAGCGCGCTGAGCCTGCTGGCGGATCCCTATGCACAGGAAAAGATCCTCGGCGCAGAGGGCGCGGCAGAGCTGCGCGATGCGCTGAAAAACAGCGAAAGGATGCTTGAGCAGCTCCGGCATGACGGCGTGAGCCTGATCGCGCGCGGCAGCGCGCAGTATCCCGAGCGGCTTGCGCAGACAGCAAAGCCGCCGCATCTGCTGTTCTGCAAAGGCGCAGCAGATCTGAATGATCCGACGTCCATCTCGATCGTCGGCACGCGCCGTGCGGACAACTATGGCCTGCGGCATACCCGAAGGATCGCCAAGGAACTCGCCGAAAAGGGCGTGTGCGTCGTCTCCGGGCTTGCGCTGGGCGTGGACGCCGCCGCGCATTGGGGCGCGCTCGACGCGAAGGGGCGTACCGTCGCCGTGCTTGGCAGCGCGCTGGATAAGCTCTATCCCGCCGAAAACAGGGCGCTGATGGAGCAGATTCTTCAAAGCGGCGGCAGCGTCGTCTCGGAGTATCCACCGGGCGCAGGGCCGACGCGCTATAGCTTCGTGCAGCGCAACAGGATCGTCGCGGGCATGGCCCTGGGCGTGCTGGTGACGCAGGCGCCGCATAAGAGCGGCGCGCTGTCTACGGTCAACTATGCGCTGGAGGAAGGGCGCGAGGTCTTCGCACTGCCCGGCGATATTGATCGGTTTGGTTCGCAGCTGCCCAACAAGCTGATTGCGGAGGGCGCGCATCCCGTGGCCACCGCGCAGGATATCCTGTCGCTGATGGTGACTGAGCCGAGGAGAAACGCCGGGCCAAAGAAAAAAGAAGCGCCGCAGCAGATCGCCCTGCGCCCCGCTGCGCCCGCGCGCCCCCTGGACGCCGCGGAGCAGAAGGTCTATGATCAGCTGCTGGCAGGCGATCTGGATTTTGATGCGCTGAGCAGCCAAACGGGCATCGGCGGGGATGAACTGGGCAGCCTGCTGATGATGCTGGAGCTCGACGGAATCGTCGTTTCGCTACCGGGCCTTGTGTATCGATTGATATGACGCGGACGATGCATCGGCAAAACGCAAACAGTATAATGAAGGAATTTTTGCACAAAATCCATCTGCACGCCTTGACAGATTGAAAAAGGGCTGGTATCCTTCTTGAGCGTGACAATGTCCGCGCCGCTGAAACCGGGCGCGGATGAAATGAAGCCGGCAGCTTTGCCGGCCCATGGAGGAATTTTCAATTGGCAAGCAGTAAGACGGCGCATAAGCTGGTCATCGTGGAGTCGCCCGCCAAGGCGCGCACGATTTCAAAATTTCTGGGCAGAACGTATAAGGTGGAGGCCAGCAATGGCCACGTTCGCGATCTGCCCAAGTCCCAGCTGGGCGTTGACGTTGAAAACGACTTTGAACCCAAGTATATCACGATCAGAGGCCGCGGAGAGGTGCTCGATCGCATCCGCAAGGAAGCCAAGGGCGCCAAGTCCATCATTCTGGCGACTGACCCGGACCGCGAGGGAGAGGCGATTTCCTGGCATCTGGCGCATATCCTGGGCATTGATCCGGACAGCGCCTGCCGCGTGGAATTCAACGAGATCACTGAAAAGACGGTCAAGAGCGCGATCAAGACCCCGCGCAAGATCAACATGGAGCTGGTCGACGCGCAGCAGGCGCGCCGCATGCTCGACCGCCTGGTGGGCTATAAGATCAGCCCGCTGCTGTGGGTGAAGATCAAGAAGGGCCTGTCCGCGGGCCGCGTGCAGAGCGTGGCCACGCGCATGATCGTCGATCGCGAGCAGGAGATCGAGACGTTTGAGCCGGAGGAATACTGGCATGTGGAGGCGAAGATCCACGCCGGCAGCAAGAAGCTGACTGCCAAGCTGCACAGCATTGATGGCGAGCGCGTGAGTATCTCGAGCAAAGAGCAGGCGGATGAGGCGAAAGCGCGCATTGAAAAGGGCGGCTTTGCGATCAGAAGCGTGAAGCGCGGCGAGCGCCGCAAGCATCCGGCTCCGCCGTTCACCACGTCCAATCTGCAGCAGGAAGCCAGCCGAAAGCTCGGCTTCACCACCAGCAAAACCATGCAGATCGCCCAGCAGCTCTACGAAGGCGTGGATATTGCCGGCCGCGGCACGCTGGGTCTGATTTCCTATATCCGTACCGACTCCGTCCGTCTGTCCGATGAGGCGGTCAGCGGCGCTCGAGAGGCGATTGCAGACCGCTATGGTGCGGAGTTCGTGCCGGAGAAGCCGAATATCTACAAGGGCCGCAAGAGCGCGCAGGATGCACACGAGGCCATCAGGCCGTCCAACATCGATCTGCGTCCGGAGGATATCAAGGCATCGCTCACGCGCGATCAGTTCAATCTCTATAAGCTGGTCTATCTGCGCTTCATCGCCTGCCAGATGGCGGACGCTGTGTATGAGACGCAGCAGATCGAGATCGCAAACGGCAGCGGCGTGGTGCTGCGCTCGAGCGCGGAGCGGCTCAAGTTTGCGGGCTTTACCGCCGTGTACGAAGAGGGCCGCGACGATGCGGACCGGGACGAGCATGTTGCTGGCGCGCTGACCGACGTGCAGGAGGGCAGCGAGGCGGCGATTGACGAGATCGAGGCCACGCAGCATTTCACGCAGGCCCCGCCGCGCTATACCGAGGCGTCGCTGGTGCGCGCGCTGGAGGAGAAGGGCATCGGCCGTCCGTCGACCTATGCGCCGACGATCTCCACGATCCTCGCGCGCGGCTATGTCTCCCGCGAGAAAAAGCAGCTTTATCCGACCGAGCTGGGCGTGATGATCACCGATATGATGAAGGATCACTTCACCGATATCGTGGATATCGCTTTCACGGCGGACATGGAGGAACGCCTGGACAAGGTGGAAGAGGGCAGCATGCAGTGGCGCGAGGTGCTTCGCGAGTTCTACGGCCCGTTCGCCAAAACGCTGGAAAAGGCGGAAGCCGAGATCGAGAAGATCGAGATCAAGGACGAGGTCTCCGACGTCGTGTGCGACAAGTGCGGCGCGATGATGGTCTATAAGTTTGGCCGCTTCGGCCGCTTCCTGGCCTGCCCGAATTTCCCGGATTGCCGCAATACGAAGGCGATTCAGGTGGAGATTGCCGCGCCCTGCCCCAGCTGCGGCGCGAAGCTGCTGGAGAAGACCTCGCGCAAGGGCCGCAAGTTCTATGGCTGCGAGCGCTATCCGGAGTGCGAGTTCGTCTCCTGGGAGATGCCGGTTGAACAGAAGTGCCCCAAGTGCGGCAGCTATATGGTCCTTAAACGCGGGCGCAAGGGCGAGAACTATCACGTCTGTGCCAACGAAACCTGCCGCGAGCGTATCGCCGCTCCGGCTGCTGACGAAGTCGAAGAGTAATACAGCCTTCCCCTGTGGGGAAGGTGCCCGAAGGGCGGATGAGGTCTCCGGCCGCAGCCGGATGCCCCACAGGAAGGAATATCATGAATAAAGCTACGGTCATTGGCGCCGGTCTGGCGGGCTGCGAGGCAGCCTGGCAGCTGGCCAGCCGCGGCGTCCATGTGACGCTCGTTGAAATGAAACCGGAAAAGTATACGCCCGCGCATCACAGCGCGGGCTTTGCTGAATTGGTCTGCTCCAATTCCCTGCGCAGCGATCAGCTGACCAACGCAGTCGGCCTGCTCAAGGAGGAGATGCGCCAGCTCTCCAGCCTGATCATGAAGGCGGCGGATTGCTGCCGCGTGCCGGCCGGCGGCGCGCTGGCTGTGGATCGCGAGGCGTTCTCAGCGTATGTGACGAAGGCCATCGAAGAGCACGAAAACATCACCGTCGTGCGGGAGGAGATCACCGAGATTCCCGAGGGCAATGTGATCATCGCCACAGGCCCACTGACCAGCGACGCCCTGGCCGAGAAGATCGCGCAGCTGCCCGGGCTTGAAACGCTGAATTTCTTTGACGCAGCGGCCCCGATTGTCTCCGGCGAGTCGCTTAATATGAGCAAGGTCTTCCGCGCGGGCCGCTACGGCAGGGGCGACGACTATCTCAATTGCCCGTTCACCCGCGAGGAATACATGGCGTTTTACGAGGCGCTGCTTGAGGCCGAGAAGGCGGAGGTGCACGGCTTTGACGGCACGCAGGTCTTCGAGGGCTGCATGCCCATCGAGGTGATGGCTTCGCGCGGCGAGATGGTGATGGCCTTCGGCCCGATGAAGCCGGTGGGCCTGACCGATCCGCGCACGGGACGCGAGCCCTATGCCGCCGTGCAGCTGCGCGCGGAAAACAACGAGGGCACGATGTACAACCTCGTGGGCTTCCAGACCAGACTCAAGTGGGGCGAGCAGAAGCGCGTCTTCTCGATGATCCCCGGCCTGGAGAACGCGGAGTTTTTGCGCTACGGCGTGATGCACCGCAATACGTTCCTGCATTCTCCGGGATTCCTGGACGAGCATTATCAGATGATCGCGCGAGCGGGCACGTATTTTGCGGGCCAGATGACGGGCGTGGAAGGCTATGTCGAGAGCGCATCCAGCGGCATGGTCGCGGGCATTTCGCTTGCGCGCCAGATGCTGGGCATGGAGCCGGTGGATTTCACGCGCCTGACGGCGATCGGCGCGCTTTCGCATCATGTCGCGCACGCGACGGGCGATTTCCAGCCGATGAACGCGAACTTCGGACTGCTTGAGCCGTATGAAAAGCGAATCCGCAACAAGCAGGAGCGCTACGGGGCGATCGCGGCGAGGTCGCTCAATTTTATCGAGGCGCTCAGGTCCAATCCGCTTGCGTGCGATTTTTATCCGAAAGATACGATTTGATTGATCAAACCTGAAGAACGGTAGGATGGAGGGCGAGGACATGCTGTTTACCAGTCTGGAGTTTCTGTTCATGTTTTTGCCGGCAGTGCTGCTGATCTATTTCGTTTTGCCTTCCCGGCTGCGCAATTATTGGCTGCTGGCGGCGAGCTTCTTCTTTTATGCATGGGGCGAACCCGTATTCCTGCTGTTCATGCTGGCGTCCATCGTTTTTAATTATCTGATGGCGCTCGGCATTGACCGCATGGACAGAAGCAATCCGCTGCGCAGGGCGATGCTGGCCGTGGACGTGCTGGGCAACCTGTCGGTGCTCTTCGTGTATAAATACATGAACTTTGTAACCGATGCGCTGCATCGCCTGTTTCCGTGGACCATGGGATTATTTGAGGCGACGAGCTTTGCGCTGCCGATTGGCATCTCGTTTTTCACCTTCCAGGCGATGAGCTATGTCATCGACGTATACAGAGGGGGAGAGATGGGCGCGCGCGTGCAGCGGAATCCGGCATACGTGGGATTGTATATCGCCTTTTTCCCGCAGCTGATCGCTGGACCGATTGTGCGGTATACGACGATTGAAGAGCAGATTGAGGAGCGAGAGGTCACGTTTTCCTCGTTTTCGGATGGCGTATACCGGTTTGTGCTCGGCTTCAATAAGAAAATGCTTCTGGCCAATCCGCTGGCGCTTGTGGCGGATAAGGCGTTTGCAACCTATCACCTAAGCGTGGGCATGGCCTGGCTGGGCATTGTTTGCTATACGCTGCAGATCTACTATGATTTTTCGGGATACTCGGATATGGCCATCGGCCTTGGCCGGATGTTCGGATTCAGATTCCTGGAGAATTTCAATTATCCGTATATTTCAAAGACGATCACGGAGTTCTGGCGCAGATGGCACATTTCCCTGGGCACATGGTTCAGAGACTATGTCTATTTTCCGCTGGGCGGTTCCCGGGTGAAGAGCCGTACCCGGCTGATGGTTAATCTGTTTGTCGTCTGGCTGCTTACGGGCGTATGGCATGGCGCGAACTGGACGTTCATTCTCTGGGGTGTGCTCTATGGCGTGATCATCACGGCGGAGAAGATGACGGACCTGCCGCGGCGCCTGCCCCAAAGCAGGCTGCTGTCCGTGGTCTATCCGTGCTTTACGCTGCTGGCCGTGATGTTTGGCTGGGTGCTGTTTCGCGCGGATACGATTCGCGCGGCGGGACGGTATGTGTTTTCTCTGTTTGGCTTGCGGGGATATCCGGTGCTGGATACCCTGGCGCTGTTTCATTTCAGGGAATATGCCGTGCTGATTGCGGCCGGCGTGATCTGCGCGACGCCGGCGCTTCGGCGTCTTCGCGATATGATCGCGGAGCGCATTGGCGGCGCAAAGCTGATGGATGCGCTGGAGGGCGCCGTTCAGATCGTGCTTTTCGTGGTGGGCATTTCTGCGCTGGTTATGAACGCGCATAATCCGTTTATCTATTTCAATTTCTGAGGGACGAGGTGATGGCCTTGAAGAGCAAGCGTGTGTTTGCGTGCGTGTTTATCGCAATCGTGCTCTTCTTTACGGTGCAGAATGCGGCTCTGATTATCGAGCCGCTGGAAGCAGCGCTTCAGGCGGAGGACGGGCCCGATTTTGTCCGGTTCAGAGATGATGTACAGGCGGCGTTCCAATCCGACAAATTCTTTATGAAGACGGCGTTTGTCGATCTGAATGGTCTGGCGTCCCGGCTGATGGGCAAGCATGTGATCAACGAAACCATCGTGCTTAACAACGGCATGCTGGCGTTTGACAACGAGGAGCCCTATCCCATGGAGGAACTGGCCGGGCATATGACGGGCGTACATCATGTGCTGGCGCAGATGGGGATTGAGTTTCTCTATGTACAGATGCCCCATAAGGTAGACGCCGACGGCGCGCTTTTGCCTGCCGGCACGCAGAGCAGCGCAAACCGGAATGCGGATCTGCTGCTCGAATGCCTTGATGAAAGCGGCGTGCGGCGTCTGGATCTGCGCGAGGGGCTCAGCCGCAGCGCGCAGGAGATTGAACGATACTTTTTCAGGACGGATCATCATTGGAATTTTGACGGCGCATTTATCGGCTTTAACAGGATCGTGCAGACTCTTGCAGATATGCTTGGGGACAGTACGGATCTGTCCATGTATACCGATGCGGCGAACTGGGAAAAGCGTATCCGGGAAACGCCGTTTCTTGGCAGCCAGGGCATTCGCGTCGGACGGTATGCCGCCGGCCTGGACCGGATGGAATACTATGTCCCCGGGTTTGAAACGGACATGTCCTGCATGATTCACGAAAGAAGAAGCGGCGTTCATGCGGATTTTGAGCGTGCGCTGATTCGTGATGCAGGGACGCCGAGGCAGGGCGGAGCCTATATGACAGACGCTTATACAGTCTATATCGGCAGCGACTATCGTCTTGTCTCCCATCGCAACGAGCATGCGCCGGTGAAAAAGAGAATACTGCTGATCAAAGACAGCTTTTCTCTGCCTGTCCAGTCGTTCATGTCCACGATATATGCAGAAATTGACGTGATGGACAAGCGCTATTTCAGAGAGTGTTCCATCGTGGAATATGTTCTGAGGACGCAGCCGGACGCTGTGATACTGGCGGCCAGCCCGACGACGTTTGGCGAGGCATTTTATTACGACTATGGCGATGAAGCCGAGGAAAGAATACGCGCGGATATGGCGCAGCATGTGCCGGTGATCGGACAGCAGGATGTTTCCATTACCGATTCCGGCTGTGTGCTGCATGAGGGTTTTCAGGCGGATGCAGTGTATACGCTCAGCTTTGAAGACGTCTTGCCTGCGGACGGGACGCTCGACTTTCTCACGGCGTCCCTGGTGGAGCCGCAGTCGGGAAGACATGTTTATTCGTGGGTCTTCGATCTGCAATACGATCGGGCCAACGGGGGATTCGATTGGACGTTCAGAACCCCGGCGGAGCATGCGGAGGAATTGCAGCTGATGCTCTATGCCGGACAGGGGGACGAACCGAGTCGGGAGAGCGCCCTGGTGGAGGGCGTAAAGCTGTGGAAAGGCGCGCTGTGAACTGCGCCGGATTCACGGGATACCGGATGTTTAGGAGGGATATGATGGCACTGAAGGGTACGACGATTTGTGCTGTTTTGAAGGACGGAAAGATTGCGGTTGCCGGCGACGGTCAGGTGACGATGGGCGAGAGCACCATCTTCAAGGCCACCGCGCGCAAGGTGCGCCGCATTTACGGCGGCAAGGTTGTCACGGGCTTTGCCGGCAGCGTGGCGGATGCGTTTGCGCTGTGCGAGCGCTTTGAGGCGAAGCTGGAGCAGTACTCCGGCAATCTGGAGCGCGCGGCGGTGGAGCTGGCGCAGGACTGGCGCGCGGACAAGGCGATGCGCAAGCTGGAGGCGATGCTCATCGTCGCCAGCGGCGAGACGCTGATGATCCTTTCGGGTACGGGCGAGGTGATCACGCCGGACGACGGCATTGCGTCCGTCGGCTCGGGCGGCAATTATGCGCTCGCGGCGGCGCGCGCGCTCAAGCAGAATACGGACCTGACCGCGAAGGAGATCGCCGAAAAGGCGCTGCATATCGCGGCGGATATCTGCGTGTTCACCAATCACAACGTGATTGTGGAAGAAGTCTAATACCGCCGCGAAGCGAAGAAGGGGTCTGGGGATGAAATCCCCAGGCGGGTCCGGGCAGCCGCCCGGCGTATCCTATGCGCGAAGCGCTGAAAGAAGACGTGAAGCGTATTCTTATTCGCCTTCGGCTCAATGGGGAACGATGAGGATTTCATCCCCATGCCCCTGACAAGGGACTTCGCCCCTTGACCCCATGTACGCTTCGTGCTGTTTAAAGAAAGATAGAGGGATCAATATGGAACTCACCCCCAAGCAGATCGTGCGCGAGCTCGATCGATATATCATTGGCCAGGACGAGGCCAAGCGCGCGGTCGCTGTCGCGCTGCGCAATCGCTATCGCAGAGCGCAGCTGCCCCAGGAGATTCGCGATGAAATCGTCCCCAAGAATATCCTGATGGTCGGCCCGACGGGCGTGGGCAAGACGGAGATCGCTCGCCGCCTGGCCAAGCTGGTGGACGCGCCGTTTGTCAAGGTGGAGGCGACGAAATTCACCGAGGTTGGCTATGTCGGCCGCGACGTGGAAAGCATTATCCGCGATCTGGTCGAGGCGAGCGTGCGCATCTGCAAGGAAAAGGCCAGCCAGAAGGTGAAGACCCGCGCGACCGTGCTCGCTGAGGAGCGCATCATCGACATCATCCTGCATCCTAATCGCAAGCCGGTCAATCCGATCGACGTGCTGCTGGGCAACAAGCCCAAACAGCCGGAACTCCCCGAGAGCGAGAAGCAGCGCCTGGCGACGCGCGCGGATGAACTGCGCGCCCAGCTGCGCCGCGGCGAGCTGGAAGAGATGGAGATCGAGGTTGAGGTTGAGGATGCGCCCAAGGACGTGGAGATCAACGGCGCGAGCGTGAATATCGGCTCGATGATGGGCGACATGATGCCCAAGAAGACCAAGATGCGACGCATGAAAGTCGCAGACGCCCGCCGCTTGCTTGTCAGCGAGGAAGAGGGAAAGCTCATCGATATGGACGCCGTGACTGAGGAGGCGCTTCGCCGCGCCGAGCAGGACGGCATCGTGTTCATCGATGAGATTGACAAGGTCGCCGGCCGCTCGCACAACGGCCCGGACGTGAGCCGCGAGGGCGTGCAGCGCGACATCCTGCCCATCGTCGAGGGCAGCACGGTGAACACCAAGTACGGCGTGGTGAAGACGGACTACATGCTCTTCATCGCCGCAGGCGCGTTCCATGTGGCGAAGGTGACGGATCTGATTCCCGAACTGCAGGGCCGTTTCCCGGTGCGCGTGAATTTGAAACCGCTCACCCGCGAGGACTTCAAGAAGATCCTCTCCCAGACCGACAATGCGCTCACCCGTCAGTACGAGGCGCTGCTGGCCGTGGATCACGTGCATCTGCACTTTGAGGAATCTGCGCTCGATGCGCTGGCCGAGGCTGCGCAGCGCGCGAACGAGACCAAGGAGGACATCGGTGCGCGCAGGCTGCATACGCTCTTTGAGACGATGCTCGAGGAGATCTCCTTCCATGCTGGCGGCGACATGCCGGACGTGGATGTGGTGGTCAACGGCGAATATGTCCGAAAGCATCTGGGTGATGATGCAAAAATGATGGACATGCAGCGCTATATTCTGTAAAATAAAGGGAGAAGCGATTCTGCCTGAATACCAAAGCCGCTTCCTGAGGGGAGCGGCTTTTTGCTGACGGAGGATACCGTGAAAAGACATGCCTATCTGATCATTGCCCATCATCATTTTGATATGCTCTCGCGCCTGATTCGCGCGCTGGACAGCGAGCATGCGGATTTCTACATCCACATCAATAAAAGCGTTCGCGATCTTGACGAACAGGCGATCCTTTCGGCGGCGGTGAAATCCCGCGCGCAGATCTTTAGAAAGTACAAGATCACATGGGGCGCGGATACGCAGATCCGCTGCGAGCTGTTTCTCATGGAGCAGGCGGCGAAGGGACGCTATGATTATTACCATCTGCTCTCCGGCGTGGATATCCCGCTGAAGACGGGCAGGGAGATCGAGGCATTCTTTGAGACGCAGGAAAGCAGCTTCCTTGAGGTCAAGCAGGAGACGGACCTGACCGGCACGCTTGAGCGCGTGCGCTACTTCTATCCACTCCAGCCGCTCATCGGCAGGCAGAAGACGGGAAGGGGCTGGCGCTATGCGCTGCTGGATCAGCTGGCCTATGAGAGCCTGAAGATTCAGAAGCTGCTTGGCGTGGACAGGACGAAGAACGCGCCCTTTGCCTACTGCCGGGGCGGCAACTGGTTTTCCATCCGGCACGATCTGGTCGAATATGCTATCGGGCAGAAGAAGCTGATCGGGCGCTATTTCTACAGCACCATGAACGCCGACGAGATGTTTTTGCAGTGCGTGGCGATGGCCTCGCCGCTTCAGGATACCATCGTGAAGGAAAACCTGCGCCTGGTGGACTGGCAGCGCACGGAGCACGGCGGCTGCTCTCCGCATACATTCACCATGGAGGATTGGGACATGCTGACAAGCAGCGACAAGCTCTTTGCCCGCAAGTTTGATCCGGCCATCGACGCCGAGGTGATCGATGCGCTCTACAGCCGCCTGGAAAATAGCAATTGACAACAGGGAAAAACCACGATATAATCTTTTTACATATGTTCTCCCCGTTGAAGAAGAGGAGTACGCACGGCTAACCATCAGAGAGGGCGGACCCATGGGCTGAAAGGCCGCTCGGGAAACAGCAGTGCGGAATGTCGCTTCGGAGGGGGCAGATGAACCCGGCATGGCCGGCTCAGTCTGCGCGGGCGCGCCCGATACAGCGCACAGAGGCGTTTTTGTCCGACGAGGGATGAAAGCGCGAATGAAGGTGGTACCACGCAAGCGCTCTTGCGTCCTTTGGGACGGAGCGCTTGTTTTTTATCGTATAGGTAATTGCGTAAAACCCCTCCGCCATGACTGCGTCATGCCACCTCCCCTTTCAGGGGAGGCAAGGATCGAAAAGCGCATGTAGGCTCCCCTGAAAGGGGAGCTGTCGCTGAAAGCGACTGAGGGGTTGAGGTGTGTGACGCAGATTTCTTATTTGTGAAAGGAAGCATCGTATGAACTTTGGCGCTGAAATGATGCCCGGCATCACGCTGCTCGTGGTCGGCGCGTTCCTGGGCTTCTTCGCGGACGGCGTATGCAAGAATAAGAAGAACGTACAGCCCATGCGCATGCTGGGCACATTCCTGGCGGTCGTCGGCGCGATTATGGTGTTTATTGTATAAGCAAAATATCTTCTGATCATCAGAAAGGGAGTTTTAGATTATGGAAATGGAAAAGGTCTATAACCCGCAATCCATCGAGGGCGACCTCTACAAGGAGTGGGAAGAATCCGGCGCGTTCATCGCCAAGCGCGTGGAGGGCAAGAAGCCCTTCACCATCGTGATGCCGCCGCCCAACATCACCGGCCAGCTGCACATGGGCCATGCGATGGACTGCACCCAGCAGGATGCGCTCATCCGCTATCACCGCATGAAGGGCGAGCCGACCCTCTGGCTGCCGGGCACCGACCATGCCGCGATCGCGACCGAGGTCAAGATCGTAGAGGCGATGGCGAAGGAAGGCCTGACGAAAAAGAGCCTGGGCCGCGAGAAGTTCCTGGAGCGCGCCTGGCAGTGGAAGAAGGATTACGGCGGACGCATCGTCCATCAGCAGCGCCGCATGGGCGTTAGCTGCGACTGGAGCCGCGAGCGCTTCACCATGGACGAGGGCTGCTCCAAAGCCGTGCGCGAGATTTTCTGCCGCCTGTATGAGAAGGACCTGATCTACCGCGGCAACCGCCTGGTCAACTGGTGCCCGATGTGCCAGAGCGCGATCTCTGATGCTGAGGTTGAGCACAAGGAGATGGACGGCAACTTCTGGCATCTGCTCTATCCGGTCAAGGAGACGGGCGAATACCTGGAGCTGGCGACCACCCGTCCGGAGACGATGCTGGGCGATACCGCCGTGGCGATCAACCCGGAGGATCCGCGCTATAAGCACCTGCATGGCTGCCATGTCGTGCTGCCGCTGATCGATAAGGAAATCCCGATCGTCTGCGACGAGCATGCCGATATGGAAAAGGGCACCGGCGTCGTGAAGATCACCCCGGCGCATGACCCGAACGACTACGAGGTTGGCCAGCGCCATGATCTGCCGCTGGTGCGCGTGTTCACCTATGACGGCCATATGACCGGCGCTGCGGATAAGGCTGCCTATGACGAGATGATGGCCTCCGGCAAGGGCGGCAAGAACGAGCCGGAAGTGCTCAACTGCGGCAAGTACGCCGGCATGACCACCGACGAGGCCCGCAAGGCCATCGTCGCGGATCTGGAGGCGCTGGGCCTGCTCAAGGAGGTCGAGCCGCTCAAGCATGAGGTCGGCGTGTGCTATCGCCACGGCAAGACCGCCATCGAGCCGATGATCTCCAAGCAGTGGTTTGTGGATATGAAGCCCGTGACCGATCCGGCGATCGCTGCGGTCAAGGAAGGCAAGACTCAGTTTGTGCCGGAGCGCTTTACCAAGAATTACATGAACTGGATGGAGAACATCCGCGACTGGTGCATCTCCCGCCAGCTCTGGTGGGGACATCGCATCCCGGTGTGGTATTGCGACGACTGCGGTGAGATGATGGTCCTGCGCGAGGATCCGTGCTGCTGCGCCAAGTGTTCTTCCAAGAATATCCGTCAGGACGAGGATGTGCTGGATACCTGGTTCTCCTCCGCGCTGTGGCCGTTCTCCACGCTCGGCTGGCCGGACAATACCGAGGATCTCAAGTACTTCTATCCGACCGACGTGCTGGTCACCGGCTATGACATCATCACCTTCTGGGTCAGCCGCATGATCACCATGGGCATCGAGGGCATGGAAGAGACGCCGTTCCATACCGTGCTCATCCACGGCCTGGTGCGCGACGCGCTTGGCCGCAAGATGAGCAAGTCCCTGGGCAACGGCGTTGATCCGCTGGAGGTCATCGACCAGTACGGCGCAGACGCGCTGCGCTTCTCGCTGTCCATGGGCGTTTCCCCGGGTAACGACATGCGCTTCTCCACCGACAAGGTCGAGGCTGCGCGCAACTTTGCCAATAAGATCTGGAACGCGAGCCGCTTTGTGCTCATGAATCTGGGCGAGACCGCCGAGTACATGGAGGGCAAGGAGTTCTCTGCGGCCGACAAGTGGATTCTCGCCCGCCTGAACGACACCATCCGCGTGGTGACCGATCACTTCGAGAACTACGATCTGGGTATGGCCGCGCAGAAGATCTATGATTTCGCGTGGACCGAGTTCTGCGACTGGTATATCGAGCTGGCGAAGGTGACCATGAACGGCGAGGACGAGGCCGCCCGCAAGGCGACCTGCGCTGTGCTGCGCCATGTGCTCATCGCCCTGCTCAAGATGCTCCATCCGTTCATGCCGTTCATCACTGACAGCGTGTTCCGTCACGTGCCGGCGACCGAGGGCACGATCATGCTCAGCGACTGGCCGGTTGCGGTCGATGCGTATGATTTCGCCGAGGCTGCCCGCGAGATGGAGGGCGTGATGGACGTCATCCGCGCTGTGCGCAATCTGCGCGCGGAGATGAACGTGGCCGTCGGCAAGCGCGCGCATCTGATGGTGCGCCCGAAGGCCGGCTGGGAGCACGCCATGGAGGGCGCGGAGGAGTACCTCAAGCGCCTGGCGTGGGTCAGCGAGATGGCGCTGCTGGGCGCTGATCAGGCGGCCGAGGGCAAGACGGTCTCCGCGGTTTCCGAGGCGGCCGAGCTGTTCATCCCGCTGGGCGATCTGGTCGATATCGACAAGGAGATCGCGCGCCTGACCAAGGAACGCGACAGCGTTGAGCGCGATATCCAGCGCGCCGAGGGCAAGCTGAATAACCAGGGCTTCCTGGCCAAGGCGCCTGCGCAGCTGGTCGAGCAGGAGAAGGCGAAGCTGGAAGTCAGCAAGGATAAGCTCGCCAAGCTCAACGCGCGCATTGCGGACCTTCAGAATATGTAAGCGGGCTGTGCCCGCACCCGCTTGCGCTTCGCGCCGGCTTGAACCTGCTTCGTGCGGGCAGAGGGCGCTTCGAAGCTGCCGGGATTAAAATCCAGCGGGCGGAACCCCTCCGCCCGCTTTTTTCAAACATCCGGCCACGTGCAGAAAACGGACTGTTCAGCTCAACGTTGTCGGACGAAGGGTGCAGGGATGATGTCCCTGCGCGGGGTTTGGGGCGGCAGCCCCAAGAAAGGTGACTCCATGACCGAAGCAGAAGCGATTGCAAAAATCCATAGCGTCTATCCCTCCGGCAAAAAAGAGGGCTTGACGAATATGCGCGCGGTCATGGCGCGCCTTGGCGATGTTCAGAATGATTTGAAGATGGTCCACGTCGCCGGCACGAACGGCAAGGGCTCGTGCTGCGCGATGCTCGAGCGCGCGCTGCGCGAGGCAGGCTATCGGACGGGCCTGTATACATCGCCGTATATCGAAAAATACAACGAGCGCATCCGCATTGACGGCACGCCCATCAGCGGCGAAAAGCTTGCGGCGCTGGTAGAGCGCGTCTGGCCGGTGATCGAAGGCTGCCGCGAGGAAGGCCTGTTGATCACCGAATTTGAGCTCGGCACGGTGCTGGCGCTGCTGGCATTTGCGCAGGAGAAGACCGATATTGCGATCATCGAGGTCGGCCTGGGCGGAAGGCTCGATCCGACGAATATCATTCGTCCGTTGGTGAGCGTAATCACCAACGTGGGCATGGATCATATGCATTTTCTCGGCGATACGATTGAAGAGATCGCCATGGAGAAGGCCGGCATCATGAAGCCGGATACGCCCGTCGTGCTCGGCTGGCAGGAAGAAGCCGTGCGCAAAACGCTGCTGGAAGCGGCGAAGACGCTGGATATCCCGGTGATCGAGCCGACAGCCGAAAACGTGCGCGAGACAAGCCAAAGCGTCGTTTTTGATGCTAAGCTGCCGGAGGGAACAATCCAAAGACTGTGCGTCTCGCTGCCGGGCGGGCATCAGGCGGACAACGCATGCGCTGCGCTGGGCGCGCTGTATGCGCTCAAAACGCGCGGTTATGACCGGATTACGCAGGACGCGATCCGCACGGCTTTTGCCGACGTGTACTGGCCGGGCAGGCTGGAACGCTTTGGCAATGTGATTCTCGACGGCGCGCACAATGAGCCGGGCGTGAAGGCGCTGTGCGCGTATTGCGAAAAGTGGCTGCAGAAAGAGAACACCGTGCTGCTTACGGGCATGATGACGGATAAGGACGTCGGGAAGATGACGCAGATGCTCGCCCTGCGCGCAGCTTGCGTGGTGGCGACGCAGCCGGCGATTCCGCGCGCGATGGCGGCACAGGAGCTTGCGGCGGCATTTGAAAAACAGGGCGCAAGTGTTCTGGCGGTCGCCGAGCCGAAGGCGGCGCTTGCAAGGGCGCGCGAGATCGCAGGCGAAGGCGGCACGGTGCTCTGTGCCGGTTCGCTGTATCTGATCGGAGAGATCCGGTCGCTGCTGCGGCAGGAAAAGGAGTTTGAACATGTCGTTTGATAAAAAGACCGAGCAGGTAAACAGCCAGATGATCGCCCAGGAGGGCGAACAGTTTAAGCATCTGAGCGTCATGCTGGAGGAGACCGTCGATATGCTGAATGTCCGCGAGGGCGGCGTCTATGTCGATGGCACGCTCGGCGGCGGCGGCCATAGCGCGGAGATCCTGCGCCGGCTGGGTGGCACAGGGCATCTCTACGGTATCGACCGCGATAACGACGCGCTCGCTGCTGCGACGGCGCGCCTAAATGGCGCGGGCAACTTTACCGCGATCAAGGGCAATTTTCATGACGTGAAACAGCTGCTGGCGGAGCGCGGCGTGGAAAAAATCGACGGCATGATGATCGATCTGGGCGTCAGCTCCTATCAGCTGGATACCGCGGAGCGCGGCTTTTCCTATCATGCCGACGCGCCGCTGGATATGCGCATGGATCAGGACCAGACGCTGACGGCGCGCGAGATCGTAAACGTTTGGCCCAAGGACGAGCTGGTCCGCATCCTGCGCGATTACTCGGAGGAAAAGTGGGCCGTGCGCATCGCGGAAATCATCCTCGAGCACCGCGCAATCAAGCCGCTGGAAACCACGAGCGATCTGGTCGCCTGCGTCGACGCGGCGATCCCCAAGAAGATCCGCATGCAGGACAGCGGCCACAGCGCAAGGCGTACCTTCCAGGCGCTGCGCATCGCGGTCAACGACGAGCTCGAGCCGCTGCATAAGGCCCTGGAGGATATGGCCGATCTGCTGAATTCCGGCGGCCAGCTGGCGGTGATCACGTTCCATTCCTTAGAGGATCGCATCGTCAAGCAGACCTTCCGGCGCATGGCCAATCCCTGCACCTGCCCGCCGAAAATCCCGGTGTGCATCTGCGGCAAGAAGCCGACCGTCAAGGTGCTCGGCGGTGGCGGCGTGAAGCCCAGCAAGGAAGAAATCGCCGTGAACGCGCGCAGTCGCAGCGCGATGCTGCGCGGATGCGTGAAGCTGTGAGCGAGGAACGGGGGAGACGTTTGGGGCCGCGGGCCCCAAGCCCCGCCTGGGGATTTCATCCCCAGACCCCATCCATTTCGCTGCGCATTGCGCAGCGAAGATAAACATCTTAAAACCGCCGCGAAGCGAAGAAGGGGTTTGGGGACGGCGTCCCCAAGCAGGTCTTAGGGCGGCAGCCCTAACGTTCCCTATCGTCCCCCCTAAGGAGGTAAACCATGGCCCGTCTGTACGTCGTCGCCACGCCGATTGGCAATCTGGGCGACATGACCCCGCGTGCAATCGAGACGCTCAAAAGCGTTGATCTGATCGCGGCGGAGGATACGCGCGTGACGCGCGCGCTGCTCAATCACTTCGGGATTGACACGCCGTGCGTGTCCAACCATCAGCATAACGAGGAACAACGCGCGGCCTCGCTGCCGCAGAGGATGCTCGACGAGGAGCTGGATGTTGCGGTAGTGACCGACGCGGGCACGCCCTGTATCAGCGATCCTGGCAGCGTGCTGGCAAGGGAGGCGGCGGCGCTTGGCATCGAGGTGCTCGCCGTGCCGGGCCCGACAGCCATGGCCAGCGCGCTTTCCGTCAGCGGATTTGATACGCGCGAGTTCGCGTTCTATGGCTTCCTGCCCCGGCAGAAAAAGGAGCTGCGCGAAAAGCTGCTTTCCATGAAGCGCAGCGGCAATCCCATTGGCGTGGTGCATGAGAGCCCGCATCGCGTGATCGAGCTTGTGCGTGTGATTGCCGAGACGCTGCCGCTCTGCCGGATCTCCGCCAGCTGCGATCTGACCAAGCTCTATGAAAAGACGATCCGAGGCACAGCGGACGAGGTGCTCGAAATGCTCGAGAGCAACGCAAAAGCGGAGAAGGGCGAATACTGCCTTGTGCTGGACATGAGCGATGTACAGCTTGAACAGGAGCGCGAAGAAAGCAGCGCGAGCCTGGAGGCGCAGCTCTTTGAAGAGCTCCTAAATGGCTTTGACCTGCGCCAAGCGGCCATGACACTCACTGAGCGCGGACATAAGCGCAACGACGTATATAAAGCGCGGACGAATGTGCAGCGCTTTCTGGATGATTTGATTGCTGAATACACAACCGAAGAGGAGGACGAAACCGATGAATGAGACCATCAAACTGCTCATGGAGCGCAAGAGCGTGCGCCAGTTTGTGCAGGAGCCGATGCCGCGTGAGGACGTGGAGGCGATCCTCAGCGCCGCCGTGCAGGCGCCCAGCGCGGGCAACATGACCCTGTGGACGATCATCAACGTGACCGATCCGGAGAAGAAGGCGGCGCTTGCCAAGTCCTGCGACAACCAGCCGTTTATCGCGACTGCGCCGCTGGTGCTCGTGTTCTGTGCGGACTATCGCCGCTGGTTCGAGGTGTTTAAGACGCTGGATCTGGGCGAGGAGCTGCGCATCCCGGCCGAGGGCGATTTCATGCTCGCCACCGCCGATACCATCATCGCCGCGCATGCGACCGTCGTCGCCGCCGACGCGCTGGGCTACGGCTCCTGCTACATCGGCGATATCATCGAGCACTGCGACACCCAGCGCGAGATTCTCGGCCTGCCGGAGTATGTCAAGCCGGTGGCGATGGCCGTATACGGCAAGCCGACGCAGAGCCAGATCGACCGCAAGAAGCCGCCGCGCTTTGAGCTCGAGGACGTTGTGCATGAGAACTGCTATAAGAAGGAGCAGGGCGCGGACAAGATGATCGACATGCTTAAGACCCGTCAGGGCCTGGACGACGAGGCGTTCGACCGCTGGATCATGGCGTTCACCAAGCGCAAGTGGAACTGCGATTTCAGCCGCGAGATGAGCCGCTCCGCCGCGCAGATGATTGACGAATGGAAGGCGGGAAAATAAAAAGCTCCGCGCCTTGACGCGAAGCCGTGAATGCTGTAAAATGTAGTCAAGAGGAGTGAGACCCTCCACAACTGCAAGACCGCTTGTGCGGGATTACATCTTGGAAAAGCCTACGCCGCCGTATAGACTAGCACTCTACACGGCGGCATTGCTTTTATATGCCTTTGCCGAGCATATAAATTGCGATCAGCAGAGAAAGCAGCGAAAACATCCATCCTGTTATGGTGATGAAATCGTTATCCTTCATGCTATCACCCTCTTTCGTATCGCAGAAAGCGGGCGAGCAGCCGTGCAAGTCCTCTTGACTACACGGATAGGATAACACATTTGCTAATGGGTGACAAGGAAAATGAGTCTGTAGAAATGTAAAATGAGCTTGACATTTCTTCGGGCTTGTTTTATACTATGGATGTAAAGCAAGCTTTACTTTTTCCAAGGGAGGCGACGTATGAAAAACAGATTGGAAGCGCTGCGAAAAGAGCGCGGAATCCGCCAGGAGGATCTGGCGCAGGCGCTGGGCGTGTCGCGGCAGACGGTGATCTCGCTGGAGAAGGGGAAGTACAACCCGTCTCTTGCGCTGGCATTCCGGCTGGCGCGATACTTTGGTATGCCGATTGAGGCGATCTTTGATGATTCAGACGAACAGACATAAAGGAGGAGCGTATGAACCACAAAATAAGAATGATGGCCAGCATATGCTGGATTGTGATCGGCGCGGCGCTGATGGGGGCGTATTATGCCGGGATGGCGGATGATTACTGGAACGGCATGGGTACGGCGCTGTTTGTCGTTGGCGTCCTTCAGATGATCCGCCATATCCGCTATCGGACGGATGAGGCATATCAGGCGCGCGTGGATGTGGAGGCCAAGGACGAGCGCAATCGGTTTATTTCAGGAAGAGCATGGGCCTGGGCGGGTTATGCGTATGTGATGATCGCTGCTGCGGCGAGCATGTTCTTCAGGCTTTCCGGAGATGATCTGATGACGCAGATGGCGGCCAGAAGCGCCTGCCTGGTGATGCTGCTGTACGCTGGAAGCAATTTTATTCTCCGCAGGAAGTATTGAAAAGATGGGCGGAATATGATTGGTCCCCTCCTTGAAGGAGGGGTTTTTTTGCGCTATAATGGTTGTAATGAGATAGACGCGACAAACCGGCATCACCGGCAAACTGCCTTAAATCTTCAGGCCTGTCGGATGAGACCGGTAATCGGCGGAAAGATTTCCATAACAAACTCTGGAGGAAAGGAAAAGCAATGGTCAAGATCATACGGGAAGCGCAATATGAAAAGCTGATGAAAAAGGTTGTGGAGCCGGGTCTGGCCGCGATGAGAGAGGAGATCGACATGCCTCTTTCCACCGGCGGCACGCTGCACTGCGAGATCTACAACCGCTATGACGCGCTCAAGGCGGTCGTCATCGTGCATGGCTATACCGAGTGCGCTGAGAAATTCCGCGAGCTGGCGTGGTATTTTGTGAGCAATGGCTTCAGCGTCTTTTCCATGGATCAGCGCGGACACGGCAAATCCGTGCGCGAGGTGGAGGACCTGACGGTCACGCACGTGGACCGCTTCTCCGACTATCTGCGCGATCTGGAAGAATTCTTAAATAAGATCGTCTATCCGCGCACGCAGGGACAGAAGCTGTGTCTGTTCGGCCATTCCATGGGCGGCGCGGTGGCTGCCTTTGCGCTGATCGAGCATCCGGAGTGGTTCTCCCGCGCGGTGCTCAATGCGCCGATGATCGCGCCGATCACCAAGCCCCTTCCGCGCAGGGCGGCTTATATGATGGGCATGGCGTATTGCGCGGCGGGCAAGGGCAAGAAGCGCGCGTTTGTCGGCAAGCCGTTTGACCCGGCGAGGGAGAAGTTCGATACCTCCCATATGACTTCACGCGCCAGGTTTGATTATTATCAGCAAAAGCGCGTGGCGCGTCCTGAACTGCAGAACTGCAGTCCGACCTATTCCTGGATCCGCGAGGCGGCGGGCGTGACGGAGCCGCTGCTGCATCGCGCGCAGATGATCCGCGTGCCGGTGATGCTCTGCCAGGCGATTCAGGACAGCATCGTGGGCCTGGAGGAACAGGAGCGGTTTATCAGCAAAGTGCCGGACGGCAAGCTGGTCAAATTCGACGCCAAGCATGAGCTCTACAGCTCGCACGACGAGGTGCTGGGCGACTATGTGAACAAGATCATTGATTTTTTGAGCGAGGAATAAGCGAATGAAAAAGATTCGTTATGCGGTCGTGGGCAATGGCTGGCGAGCGATGTTCTTTGTGCGCGCAGCGCTGAATCTGCCGGAAATCTTTGAACTGACGGGCGTGCTCTGCCGCAGTGAGGAAAAGGCGCGCGCTTTTGCGGAGAAGAATGGTGTGAAGGCGTTCTGGGATCTGGATAAAATGCTTGAGACGAAGCCGGATTTCGTCGTCTCCTGCCTGACGAAGGCGGCCATGCCGGCCGCGACGATGGAGCTGCTGCGCCGCGGCGTGCCGGTGCTGAGCGAGACGCCGCTGGCCACGGACGAAAAGACGCTGCGCGAGATGCGCGATCTGCAGCGACAGACGGGCACGCCGCTGGATATGGCGGAGCAGTACTTCCTCTATCCGAATCATCAGGCGCGGCGCGCGCTGATTGAAAAGGGTATCGTGGGCGATGTGCACAATGTCTGGATGTCTATGATGCACGACTATCATGGCATCAGCATGCTGCGTGCGTATCTGGGTGAGGAAAGCGGCGATGTGACCATCCGTGCGCGCAAGCTGACCACGCCAATCGTGCATACCGGCGGCAGGCCGGGTCTTGTCGCGGGCGGAGAGATTGAGAACGAATACCGCGTGCTGGCGCAGTTTGACTTTGGTGGCGGCCGCGTGGGCCTGCATGACTTTGCGGGCAGCCAGTATCACAGCGCGATCCGTACGAATCACCTGCGCATTCTGGGCACGCGCGGCGAGATCTTCGACGACGAGGTGCGCTGGGTGATGGAAGATGGCAGGCCGGCGAAGGCAAAGCTTGTCTATCATCACGACGAGATCACGGGCACGCTGCGCGCGATCGATTTTGACGGGGAACGGGTGTATACCAATCCGTTCCGATGGGATGTGGCGATGACGGAAGACGATATCGCCGTGTGCACGGTGATGGTGCGGTTTGCCGGGGCGCTTGCGGGCGGGGAGAAGCATTATCCATATGCCTTCCGCGATAGCTATATGTCCATCGTGCTGACCGAGCTGGCGAATCGCGATGCAAGCGCGACGGTGGATGTTCTGGAATGGAACTAAGAAAACCCCTCAGCCGCCTTTGGCGGCAGCTCCCCCTTTCAGGGGAGCCTTATTTGCGCACAAAAGTCTCTTTGAATGAGTCGGATCTAGCGAGAATTGGAGGATTCGCAGATGAGCCTCCCCTGAAAAGGGGGGTGGACGCGAAGCGGACGGAGGGGTTTTCTTGAGCGGAAACAAAGACTATTACTTTACTGGGTACAATCGCCATATGCTGGAACAAGTGCGATGTCTGCGTCGGGAAATGACCCGGCAGGAAAAGCATTTGTGGCATGATTTTTTGAAGCTGTATCCCGTAAAATTCTATCGTCAAAGATCTGTTGATCGTTATATTGTGGATTTTTACTGTTCAGCTGCAAAGCTGGTGATTGAACTTGATGGAGCACAGCACTATACGAAAGATGGAAAACAATATGATTCAATCAGGACGGATGTGCTCGAGCGATATGGATTGTCGGTTTTGCGGTTTTCAAATGGCGAAGTGGATAGGAATTTTGAAGCAGTGTGCATGCGCATTGATCAATATATAAAAAGCCGCCATAAACAAAAATGAGCTTTTATTGTGAAAGCTCATTTTTTGATTATATGGAAGCTGTTATGGCTTCGTAAGCCTCCCTCGGCGTCCTGAACCCGAAGAGCACGTCGATAAGCCCATCGCCGAAACGGTCGATCATCAGAAACGGGAGAAAAATCGCCTGCCTTGCCGCGCTCAGATCCGTTGTACCCGAGCCGACATGCACATAGGTCTTAAACCGGATCTCACCGTCGTTCATGTTCAGCTCAAAATTGCCGTTGCGCAGGTTGAAATTCGCGCGCGTCAGGTATTCTGCGACTGCTAAGCGGTGATCCGTGTCCGCAGTCAGCGGCAGTGTGGTCAGCGTGGAAAAGCTGTCCTCCCGCACCAGCACAAGCATCTGCGCGCTCTGCATGCGGCAGCGCAGCTTCATGCGGATGGTGAATACGCCGACGCTTCCCTTGTCCTCAAATGTGGCGATCACGCCGGTGGATGCGATCAGCTCGCGAAGCGTATCGGCGATCTGACTGGAATAGGCCATGGCAATCCTCCAAAGTTTGTTCTGTCAAGCAGTATACGCGAATGCACGAATACTGTCAATGAATCTGCATTGAAATTGAAAATTCGGATTAATGCAACACGGAACATGCAAAAAAGTGTAAATACTATGGAGTTTTGAAAGAAAACGGGAAAAATTTCAAAAAACACTTGCAAACATACCTTGCATGTCCTATAATGGGCAAAGCAAAACGTTTGGCAGAAAAGATGCTGCCGATATCAGATATAAGGGGGACTGTACGATGTCTTATGTTGATGAGGTCTATGACCGCGTTGTCCGCGAAAACCCCAGCCAGCCGGAATTCCATCAGGCCGTTCGCGAGGTGCTCGATTCCCTGCGCGCGGTGATCGACCGCAATGAGGAAAAGTATCGCCGCGAGGCGCTGCTCGAGCGCATCACCATGCCGGAGCGCCAGCTGCTCTTCCGCGTGCCGTGGGTGGACGATAAGGGCCAGGTTCAGGTGAACAATGCGTTCCGCGTGCAGTTCAACAGCGCCATTGGTCCGTTCAAGGGCGGTATCCGTCTGCATCCGAGCGTCAATCTGGGCATCATCAAGTTCCTGGGCTTTGAGCAGATCTTTAAGAACTCCCTGACCGGCCTGCCCATCGGCGGCGGCAAGGGCGGCAGCGACTTTGATCCCAAGGGCAAGAGTGATCGCGAGGTTATGGCCTTCTGCCAGAGCTTCATGACCGAGCTGTTCAAGTATATCGGCGCGGACGTTGACGTTCCCGCCGGCGATATCGGCACCGGCGCGCGTGAGATCGGCTATATGTACGGCCAGTATAAGCGCCTGACCGGCAAGTACGAAGGCGTGCTCACCGGCAAGGGCCTTTCCTACGGCGGCAGCCTCGCGCGCAAGGAGGCGACCGGCTATGGCCTGCTCTATCTGACGCAGGAGATGCTCAGGTGCAACGGCCATGATCTGGCCGGCAAGACCGTCGCCGTTTCCGGCGCGGGCAATGTGGCGATCTATGCCATCCAGAAGGCGCAGCAGCTGGGCGCGAAGGTGGTCACCGCCTCCGACTCCACGGGCTGGGTCTATGATCCGGACGGCATCGATGTGGCGCTGCTCAAGGAAGTCAAGGAAGTCAAGCGCGCTCGCCTGACCGAGTATGCCGCCGCGCGCCCGAATTGCGAATATCACGCGGGCCGCGGTGTGTTCACCGTCAAGTGCGACGTGGCGCTGCCGTGCGCGACGCAGAATGAGCTGCTTATCGACGACGCGAAGGCGCTTGTGGCCAATGGCTGCATCGCCGTGGCGGAGGGCGCGAATATGCCCACGACGATGGAGGCGACCGAATATCTGATGGCCAATGGTGTGCTCTTTGCCCCGGGCAAGGCGGCCAATGCCGGCGGCGTGGCGACCAGCGCGCTGGAGATGAGCCAGAAT